>NZ_JBKZWT010000360.1:0-3459 GCF_047759905.1 Sinomonas sp. G460-2
GCCGCTCGGCACCGACGCGGCGTTCGCGTGGAACCCGACTGGCCCGGGCTGCAAGGTCGAGGACACGATCCTGAGCACCGAGGCAGGCTTCGAGGTGCTCTCCGCCGATCCGGCATGGCCGAGCGTCACCGTCGACGTCGCGGGCCAGGCGCTCGAGCGGCCGGACGTCCTCGAGCTCTAGGCTCCGCCGCCACAACGGCCCCGTCACTCCGTCACATTCCCCGGGTACTCCGCCGGCCTCCCCACCTTCTCAGCCGGATTCCCCTTCTCGGCGACCCCGGCGGAAGGCGCCGCCCGGGATCGCAGGCGAGCGGCGCCGTCGTCCGCTGTGAAGCTGGGACGGTTGGCGCACAAGTCGGGGAACCCGGAGTGGAGCCATCGGACCATGCAAGTCCCCGCCGTCGGCGGACCAAAATGACGTCAGTGCCTTCAGCGGGCGCCGTCGTCCCGACTACGAGGCGATGCTAGAGCAGATCGCCGCCGGGGTGTTCTCCGCTGACCGGATTGTACATGTCCAATGTAGAATCGGCTGGGGCGACCGGGGGGGTCGCCGTGCCGCACACATGGTGGGCGAGCCCATTGCCGACAGAGCAAAGGCACGGGCTGCCAGCCGAGCTTTTTTCGACCGATCAGATGGGATTCCTCATGTTCAAGAAGGCCCTCGCGGCTCTGTCCATTGCTGTCGCGGCCCTCGCCGTGGCGCCGGCCGCCGCCAACGCCTCCGGCTATGTGCCCGGCGGCAGCACGACCGTCTCCGGCAGCACCGCCCCTGGCGGCACGTCGACGGTGGGATTCGCCGCCGGGTCGTTCGTCGCGGACGAGTCAATCAGCGTGTCGGTGATCGGTGTGACTTACGTCACTGTCGCGACGGTCAAGGCTGCGGTCCTGACTACGGTCACGAAGCAGGCCTCGAGCGCGGGTGCGCTCATGGTGGACGTCGTCCTCCCGGCGAACGCCTCGGGCACCTACACGGTGACCGCGACAGGCATGGCGTCGGGCAACGTCGGCACCGCTTCGCTCACTGTCGCCCCGGCCAGCTCCACGTCCGCGAACACCGCGAGCGTTCCCGTCCTGGCGAACACCGGCTCGTCACTGCCGTTCCTGATGATCTGGATCGGTGCCGGCGCCCTGGTCCTCGGTGTCGCGATCGTCCTCTTCGTGCGCCGCGGCCGCCGCACCGCCTGACCTCGCCGCTCTTCGGCCCGGCTGCCCGTTCGTTCGAGCCCATCGCGGGTCAGCACAGCGGCCCAGCCGGTCTGGGCGAGCACAGAGCACACCCCAGTGCTCGCCGGCACTCTTCGGTAGAACGGAACTACCCCATCTACTTCGTGTAGGACACCGGGCCCGCTGCCACCGTCGCCGACTTGGTCAACCACTCGATCAGGAGCTGGGTCAAGGAGATCGCGCGTAGGCGTCTGGTCGAGCTCGTGAAGATCGGTCGTGACCCTTCGAAGATCTTCAGAGACCGGGTCATCGACCATATCGGCCGCTATGTCGAGGCGGCGTCTGTGTGGCTGCAGATGAAGATCGCAGCCAAGGCTCCGGTCGTGCAGCCGGCTGCCCATAGGAGGGGCATGGGCTGGCCGAGGCGGGCGGGGACATAGTTGGCTCGGCTGCCCACGACCCCGTGGGTAGAGGCAGCCTGCCTTGTTTCGACGCTGCCTGCCGCTGCGTCTCCTCAGAGGTCGCTGATCTCCTGGCGGCGGGTGCGGAGCTCGCGCTGGGCGCGGTGGAGGCGCGTCCCGGTGAACGGCAGCGCGCCGAGATCGACCTTGTCCGCCACGCGCAGTGCCGTCAAGGCTGCCGAGCGGGCCGCCTTCGCGGGCAGGCCGATGTCCTGGGCGAGCCCCGCCCAGTGGGAGGCCTTGAGCCTTCGGGTGGCGCCTCCGACTGGGAGGGCCACGGACTCGTCCCCGTACAGCAGGGTGCAGGGGATGTCGAAGATCGGGGCGA
This sequence comes from Sinomonas sp. G460-2, assembly GCF_047759905.1. Classification (NCBI taxonomy): domain Bacteria; kingdom Bacillati; phylum Actinomycetota; class Actinomycetes; order Micrococcales; family Micrococcaceae; genus Sinomonas; species Sinomonas sp. G460-2. The sequence continues at coordinate 1,954 of NZ_JBKZWT010000360.1, forward strand.
CGGTGGTGTTGCCGGCTCCATCTCCGAGGGCTGCGACGTTCTTGGCGTGCAGGTCGCCGTTTCCGGTGAGCCATGCGAAGAGGAACTGCATGTAGAGGTTCCGGAGCGCGACGGGGCGGGCGTTGCAGGCGTCGGCGACGGTTCTGATGACGTCTTCGGTGCTGACGCCGTACTTCATGGCGGGGAGCACGCCGAGGAGCTGGGCGCCGTCTTCGAGCGGCAGGCGCCGCCAGCCGTCGCCGCCGGGGGCTCGGTCGAAGCGGCGCACGAGCAGCCCGGCACGCTCGGCGGTGTCCCACCGCAACGAGTGGGTGGCGACCGGCAGCCGCATCCCCGCGGCCATGAGGAGGTGGAGCGACTCGTTGAGGACCAGGTGGGGATGGTCGGGCGGGTCGAGTTTGAGGATGTACCTGCCCCCGCGGGCTGCGAGCGGGGCGGTGAGCATCGAGGCGCTCACCTTGTCTTGCACGCCGGGGAGGCCGTGCAGGTCGAGGGTATCGGCCAGCTTGGAGAAGTCAACGGGTTCGCCGTCGAGCTCGGCCACGACGGGCGGCTCCTCGGGGCGCTCTCCGGAGGGGACGACCTGGACATCGCCGGGGACATCTGCGCCGACTGCCAGGAGGACGGAGAGCTCGTCGTCCGGGCTGGTCTTCACCGCGCTGCGGAGGACCGTAAGGCGGTGCCCTTCAGGCAGGAGTCCAGCGAAGAACGGGGGCAATCCGGGGTGAACGGCTGGCTCGGCGCCCGCGGGGAGGGTCGACGCGACGGGCGCACCGCCTGCAGCGAGGTACTCGGGTGTGTAGGCGAAGGCGACGGCACCTTCGCGGGTGCGCGTCAGGTGCGCCGCCAGGATGCCGGCCTTGTAGACGTCGGCGGTGGGGACGAAACGTAGCTTGGCGAGGTCTCTGGTCATGGGACTGCTGCCAGGTGGAGGCCGACGGCGGCGGCGGCGGCCGCGACGGCGGCGAGGCTGCTGGTCCCGGTCCCAGCCTCGATGTCACGGACGGTGCGCTCGGAGAGCCCGCACAGTTCGGCGAGAACCTGCTGAGTGATGCCGAGGTTCTTGCGGGCAGCGCGGATGGCGGATCCGATGGCCTTGGCATCTGCCATGGAGCGCTCCTTCCGGCAGGTTATTGCCGATTTGCAGAGGTTCGTGGTCCATTCTCTCAGGACCAGCCTGTTTCAGCAATATACTGCCGATTTAGGCCACCCGCCGCTTCGAACTGTCCATCCCGGCTCGTTTTCGGCAGTATTCTGCCGGATTCTGGAGGGGTGGGCTGGGCGACTCCCAAGAAGGCGCTGCACGTGTTCGGAGGCAAATGCGACGGGGCACCCGGAGGAGTTGTGGCCGGGATCGACGTTGGCTCAGGTGGCGCCCGCCCGCGGTCAGAGCGCCTCGCGGGTGAGCACCCCGTCGACGCGGCGCTGGATGCCGAGCGGATTCTCGTCGCGCAGGGCCTCGGGCAGGATGGCCTGCGGCGCGTCCTGGAACGTCACGGGACGCTG
>NZ_JBKZWT010000361.1:0-3433 GCF_047759905.1 Sinomonas sp. G460-2
GGGTCCCGGATCGGGGAGCAATCCCTCGCCAGCCTCGGGGCGCCCGAGGATCCCCGTGAACGCGGCGACCACCGTGACCGAGCGCAGCGAAGCGCACTCCGCGAGGACCTCGGCGATCGCCCCGGGCCGCACGCCAGCGGTCGGGATCAGGGCGACGACCACAGCATCCGCGACGCCCGAATCGATGACGTCGAGAAGCCGCGCGCGGAGGGCAGGCAGCGCGACAGAGCGGCCCGCGAGGTCGAGGTCCCAGATGCTCTGGGTGACGACGAGGCCCTGGCTCTCAGCGCCGTCGGCGACCACGCGGCCCAGCGAGAGCGCGTTGGACATGACGGCCACGCGCGCCCCCGCGGGCAGCGGCCCCGAGACGACCTGGGCCACGTCGACGAGCTCCTCGAGCGTCGAGACGCGGATGACGCCGGCCTGCCGCAGCATCGCGTCGAGCGCCCCCGCGGGGGCCTGGGACGTGCGGACCGCGTGACCGGGCGGGAGCTGGAGGCCGAGGATGTCGCTCTTCGCGACGATGACCGGCTTGCTCCGGGCGAGCCGTCGCGCGATGCGCGAGAACTTGCGGGGGTTGCCGAACGACTCGAGGTAGAGTCCGACCGCGCTCGTCGCGACGTCGTCCTCCCAGTACTGCATGGCGTCGTTGCCGGAGACGTCGGCGCGGTTGCCCGCCGAAACGAGCGTCGAGAAGCCGAGCCGGCGGCGATCGGCTGCCGCGTAGAGCGCGATCCCGATCGCTGCGGACTGGCTGAACAGCCCGAGGCCTCCCTGCCGCGGCATGCTCCCGGCGCGGCACCCGCCGCGACCGGAGGGGACGGGGCCGCTGTCCCGAGCTTCAGCGTACTGCGCCGCCCCAAAGAGCGACGCGTTGAGCCGCACGCCGGGATCGGTGTTGACGAGGCCGAGCGAGCCCGGGCCTACGAGCCGCATACCGTTCGCGCGCGCATGACGCACCAGCTCGCGCTGCCGCGCGAGGCCGCGGGCGCCGTCCTCCGCGTGCCCTCCGGAGGCGACGACGGCGCCCTTCACGCCCGCCGCGGCGCAGTCGGCCACAACGCGAGCCACGTCGTCGTAGGGCACCGCGACGAGCGCGAGGTCCACGGGCTCCGGAACGTCCCGGATGCTCGCGTACGTCAGCATTCCGCCGAGTTCGAGCGCCTCCGGGTTGATCGCGCACACGCGGCCCGAGAACCCGCCCTCGACGAGATGTGCGAGGAGCTGCTGCCCCACCGAACCCCAGCGGCGGCTCGCGCCGATCACGGCCACGGAGCGCGGAGCGAGGAGTCCTCGGACGGAGAGCGCCTCGGCGCGGTGCTCGCGCGCCTCCATGACGGCGCGCGACTTCTCGGTGGGATCGATCTCGAACTCGACCATCACCACGCCGTCGTCGAAGCGCCGGTCCAGCGCGTAGCCGGCCTCCGCGAAGACGGTGAGCATCTTGCGGTTCTCGGGAAGGACCTCGGCGGTGAAGCGCCGGATGCCGCGCTCGCGCGCCGCCGCCGCGAGGTGCTCGAGCAGGATCGAGCCGATCCCGCGGCCCTGATGGCGGTCGGAGATGTTGAACGCGACCTCCGCCTCGGACGGATCCGCGAGGCGGTCGTAGCGCCCGACCCCCACGATCTCGCCCCCGATCGTGATGACGAGTGCCACGCGGTCGTCGTAGTCGACCTCCGTGAAGCGGCGCAGCTCTGCGTCGGTGAGCTTGGCCTTGTAGCTGAAGAAGCGGAGGTAGATCGAGCTCTCCGACTGGCTCACGTGGAAGGCCTGGAGCCCGATTGCGTCGTCTGGCCGGATGGGCCTGAGGTGGGCGGTGCCCCCGTCACGGAGCACGACATCGGCCTCCCAGTGCCGGGGATATGCGCTGACCGGGGCCTCATCCGCCATAGGCTTAGCCTAGTTCAGGCCCTGTTCACCCACTTTAAGGATCTAGCAAGCGTTGGCACGCCGTACGACCTCCGGGAAGCCCGGATCCGAAACGCTCCCCCTCGGCGATGCGCCGGCCGAGAACATCACGGACATCGATGTCGCCTCGGAGATGGAGTCGTCGTTCCTCGAGTACGCCTACTCGGTGATCTACTCGCGGGCACTTCCTGACGCCCGCGACGGCCTCAAGCCCGTGCAGCGCCGCATCCTCTACATGATGAGTGACATGGGGCTCCGCCCCGACCGCGGGCACGTCAAGAGCGCGCGCGTGGTCGGCGAGGTCATGGGCAAGCTGCACCCGCACGGGGATGCCGCGATCTACGACGCCATGGTGCGCATGGCCCAGGACTTCTCGCTGCGCCTCCCGCTCATCGACGGGCACGGCAACTTCGGCTCGCTCGACGACGGGCCCGCGGCCCCGCGCTACACCGAAGCGCGCATGGCCGCATCCGCGCTCGCGCTCACCGACGATCTCGACGAGGACGTCGTCGACTTCGTGCCGAACTACGACAACCAGCTCATGCAGCCGGAGGTCCTCCCGGCCGCGTTCCCGAATCTCCTCGTGAACGGCACGACGGGGATCGCCGTGGGCATGGCCACGAACATGGCGCCGCACAATCTCGCCGAGGTCGTCGCAGCGGCCCAGCTCGTCATCTCGAACCCGGAGGCGACGCTCGAGGAGGTCATGGAGCTCGTGCCCGGTCCGGACCTGCCATCTGGCGGCCGGATTGTGGGCCTCGACGGGATCCGCGACGCGTACCGGACCGGGCGGGGCTCCTTCCGCACGCGCGCCACGGTCGCGGTCGAGCAGCTCTCGGCCCGGCGCACGGGCCTTGTTGTGACCGAGATGCCCTACATGATCGGGCCCGAGAAGGTCATCGAGAAGATCAAGGACGCCGTGGGGGCGAAGAAGCTCCAGGGCGTCAGCGACGTCGTGGACCTCACGGACCGCAACCATGGCCTGCGCCTCGTGATCGAGCTCAAGAACGGTTTCAACCCGCATGCCGTCCTCGAGCAGCTCTACCGCTTCACGCCGCTCGAGGACTCGTTCGGCATCAACAACGTCGCGCTCGTGGACGGGCAGCCGCAGACGCTCGGCCTGCTCGACCTCCTGAGGGTCTACACGGACCACCGTCTCGCGGTCGTCCGCCGACGCACGGCGTTCCGTCTCGCAAAGCGCAAGGACCGCCTTCACCTCGTCGAGGGCCTCCTCGTGGCCATCATGGACATCGACGAGGTCATCCAGATCATCCGTACCTCGGACGAGGCCGCCGTGGCCCGCGAGCGGCTCATGGCCGTGTACGACCTCTCCGAGGTCCAGGCCAACTACATCCTCGAGCTGCGCCTGCGCCAGCTCACAAAGTACTCACGGATCGAGCTCGAGAAGGAGCAGGACGAGCTGCGCCGCGAGATCGAGGAACTCGAGGCCATCCTGGGCTCCGACGCGCTCCTGCGCGAGCTCGTCTCCCGCGAGCTCGGCGACGTCGCGGCGAAATACGGCACG
>NZ_JBKZWT010000362.1:0-3405 GCF_047759905.1 Sinomonas sp. G460-2
GCTAGGCGAGCTACGCCGTCGTCCGCTGACCCAGCCGCGCCCGCGCCGGCCGCGCCGTGCGTATTGCCCCCACCCACGCCACCCTCACCCACGCCACCCCCAGGCAGCCGGTACATGCCCCGCAGGAGGCCGTCGACGTCGAGGCTTTCCGGCTCGGCCGGCTGCACGATCGGCTCGTTGTACACCGTGAGGTAGTACATGACGTTGGGGTCGGGGTGCGCGCCGCCGTACATGCGCTCGAGCCCAGCGCGCACGATGTGCCCGATCTCGTACCCGTACGCGGGGTCGTACGTGACCACAGCCGGATTGGTCGAGGCGAGGAGCGGCGAGTGCCCGTCGGCGTGCTGGAGGCCCTCGCCCGTGAGCGTGGTCCGGCCCGCGGTGGCGCCGATGATGAAGCCGCGCGTCATCTGGTCACCGGCGGCCCAGAACGAATCGCCCGTGCGCTGGAAGCCGAACATCGAGTAGAAGACGTAGACCGGCACGAGCGGCTCGCCCTGCGTCGCGTACGCAGTGCCGGCGGCCGTGAACGCCGCGACCGCTCCCGCCTCATTGATGCCCGGATGGATGAGCTGCCCGGCCGGCGACTCCTTGTACGCGAGCACGAGGTCGCGGTCCACTGAGAGGTAGTTCTGCCCGTTCGGGTTGTAGATCTTGGCCGTGGGGAAGAACGCGTCCATGCCGAACGTCCGGCTCTCGTCCGGGACGATCGGCACGATCCTCCGCCCGAACTCCTTGTCCCGCATGAGGTCCTTGAGCAGGCGGACGAACGCCATGGTCGTCGCGGCCTGCTGCTTTCCCGAGCCGCGGGCGGCGACGGCGTACGCGGACGACGGCGGGAGGCTCACCTCGGCGTGGCGGCTGCGCCGCTCGGGCACCGAGCCGCCGAGGGCCGCCCGGTGCTCGAGGAGATACCGGATCTCCGGGGCGTCGGCGCCGGGGTGGTAGTACGGGGGCTGGTACGGATCGGCCTCGAGGCGCTCATCAGAGATCGGGATCCGCAGGTGGTCGCGGAAGTCCTTGAGGTCCTGGAGCGTCATCTTCTTCATCTGGTGGGTCGCGTTGCGGCCCTCGAAGTGGGAGCCGAGCCCGTAGCCCTTGACCGTCTTCGCGAGGATGACCGTGGGCTTGCCCTTGAACTCGACGGCCGCCTTATAGGCCGCGTACACCTTGTGGTAGTCGTGGCCGCCGCGCTTGAGGCTCCAGATCTGCTCGTCGGTGAGGTCGGCGACGAGCTCTTTCGTCTCGGCAGACTTGCCGAAGAAGTGCTCGCGGACGAACCCGCCGGACTCCGCCTTGTAGGTCTGGTAGTCGCCGTCCGGGGTCTCGTTCATGATCCGCACGAGGTGGCCCTCGCGGTCCTTGCTCAGAAGGCGGTCCCACTCCCGGCCCCAGATGACCTTGACGACGTTCCAGCCCGCGCCCCGGAAGAACGCCTCGAGCTCCTGGATGATCTTGCCGTTGCCGCGCACCGGCCCGTCGAGGCGCTGGAGGTTGCAGTTGACCACGAACGTGAGGTTGTCGAGGCCCTCGTTCGCGGCGAGCTGGAGCAGGCCGCGGCTCTCGGGCTCGTCCATCTCGCCGTCGCCGAGGAAGGCCCACACGTGCTGGTCCGAGGTGTCCTTGAGGCCTCGCTGCGCGAGGTAGCGGTTCGACTGCGCCTGGTAGATCGCGTTCATCGGACCGATGCCCATCGACACCGTGGGGAACTCCCAGAACGAGGGCATGAGCCGCGGGTGCGGGTACGAGGAGAGGGCGTGGCCCTCACGAGACTTCTCCTGCCGGAAGCCGTCGAGGTCCTCCTCGGTGAGCCGCCCCTCCATGAAGGCCCGGGCATACATCCCCGGCGAGGCATGCCCCTGGAAGAACACCTGGTCGCCGCCGCCGGGGTGGTCCTTGCCGCGGAAGAAGTGGTTGAAGCCCACCTCGTAGAGCGTCGCGGCGCCGGCGTACGTCGAGATGTGGCCGCCCACACCGATGCCCGGCCGCTGCGCGCGGTGCACGAGCACCGCCGCGTTCCAGCGCATCCACGCGCGGTAGCGGCGCTCGGTCTCCTCGTCGCCCGGGTACTCGGGCTCCTGGTCGGCCGGGATCGTGTTGACGTAGTCCGTCGTCGTGACCATGGGGACGCCGACGCTCTGTGCCCCGGCGCGCTGCAGAAGGTTGCGGACCACGAACTGCGCCCGCTCGGTGCCGCGCTCCTGGACGAGCGCATCGAACGGCTCGATCCACTCGGCCGTCTCGTCCGGATCGTGATCGGGCAGTTGCGCTCCGAGCCCGCTGAGGATGTGCTGGGTATGCTCTCCAGTCAACAAGTCCAACCTCTTTCTGTGCGCGCCGGTCGCGCGCGCTCGTCCATCGGGACTTCGTCATCCCGAGGAGGGAGTGGTCAACGCCGCTTCCATGATTCCGTATAATGGAAACGAAATATTGCGATGTGGATTAAGAGTGGCGTGCTCTCGGGGCGCGCGTCAAGTACCGCGAGCTGAGTGAGGTTCTGTGAACGAGGTAGCAAGCACGGAGGCAGAGTCGGTGGTGCGCGTCGCCGTCGTGACCGGCGCGGGCTCGGGGATCGGGCGCGCCGTCGCCCGGAAGCTCCTCGGCGAGGGCTGGAACGTCGCTCTCGCCGGGAGGCGCCCCGAGCCGCTCGCGGAGACCGGGGAGGGCTTCGGGGAGCGCGCGCTCGCGGTGCCCGCGGACGTCTCCGCGGCCGACGACGTCGAGCGCCTCTTCGACGAGGTCACCCGCCGTTGGGGGCGGGTGGACGTGCTCTTCAACAACGCGGGCGTCTTCGGTCCGTTCGGGGACGTGAGCGAGATCGAGCCCGCCGCGTGGGAGGCCACGGTCGCCGTCAACCTCACGGGCAGCTTCCTGTGCGCCGCGGCCGCGTTCCGCGCCATGAAAGAGCAGAGTCCGCGGGGCGGACGGATCATCAACAACGGCTCCATCTCGGCGCACAGCCCGCGCCCCAAGTCCGTCGCCTACACCGCCACGAAGCACGCCATCTCGGGCCTCACGAAGAGCATCGAGCTCGACGGCCGGCCGTACGGCATCACGTGCGGCCAGATCGACATCGGCAACACGCGCACTGAGCTCATCGACGCGCTCATCGGAAACGACAGCGTGGGCGAGGGCGCCCTCCAAGCCAACGGATCGCGCCTCGTCGAGCCGACGTTCCCCCTCGAGGAGGCCGCGAACGCCGTGTACCTCATGGCCTCGCTCCCGCCCTCGGCCACCGTCGGATCGCTCGTCATCACGGCCGCAGGCATGCCGTTCGTCGGGCGCGGCTAGCGCTCACGCGAGCGGCAGGAGTTCGCTGAGGTCCGTCCGCGTGCCGGACGCGCTGAGCTTGCCGGACGCGAGCGCGTCGGCCCACGCGAGCGAGCCAGTCGCGAGCCCGAGCCA
>NZ_JBKZWT010000363.1:0-3391 GCF_047759905.1 Sinomonas sp. G460-2
ACTGGCTGCATGCGAGCCAAAATAACCTCCCAGCACCGGCCGCAGCACCATTCCGCAGCGCCCGCGCCAACTCCTGCCCCGGCCGCGACAGCGGCCGCCACGCTCCCCGAGAGCCCCACGACCGGGCCGATCACGCGCGAGGAACTCCACCTCGCCGGCCGCAACCACGAGGCCCCGCTCGAGGCGCTCCGCTGGCCGATCACTCCCCCGGGAATGCACTACATCCTGACCCATTTCGACGTCCCGGACCTCGACCCCGTCGAGTGGCGCCTGCGGATCGGGGGCTCGGTGGCGCATCCGCTCGAGCTCACGCTGAGCGACCTCTTGCGGCGGCCGCGCGAGACCATGACCGTGACGCTCGAATGCGCGGGCAACGGCCGCTCGCGCCTCGACCCGCGGCCCATCAGCCAGCCGTGGGACCTGGGCGGCTTCGGCACGGCCGAATGGACCGGCACGCCGCTCGCGCCGATCCTCGCGGAGGCGGAGCTCGGGGAGGACGTGGTCGAACTCGTGTTCACCGGGAACGATCGCGGCATCCAGGGCGGCATCGAGCAGGACTACGCGCGCAGCCTCACCGTCGAGGAGGCCACCGCCTACGGCGTTCTGCTCGCCTACGAGATGAACGGCCGGCCACTCCCGCCCCAACACGGCTTCCCCGTGCGACTCCTGGTCCCCGGCTGGTACGGGATGACGAGCGTCAAATGGCTCCGCTCGATCGAGGCCGTCACCGAGCCCTTCACGGGCTACCAGCAGGCAGTCGCCTACGTGTATCAAAAGGACGCGGACGACGCCGGCACACCGGTCCGGCGAATCAGGGTCCGCTCGCTCATGGTTCCGCCGGGCATCCCCGACTTCCTCACGCGGCAGCGCACGCTCGGGGCCGGCCCGACGATGCTCCGCGGGCGGGCGTGGTCCGGGGAGGGCGCGATCACCGGGGTCGAGGTGGGGATCGACGGCGTGTGGCTCGCCGCGCACCTCGACCCGCCCGTGGGGCCGAACGCGTGGCAGGAGTGGCAGTTCCCCTGGGTCGCCACGCCGGGGCACCACGAGCTTGCGTGCCGCGCGACGGACGCCGCCGGCAACGTCCAGCCCGTCGAGGCCGAGTGGAACCTGCGCGGCTTGGGAAACAACAGCGTGCAGACCGTCGAGGTGGAGGTGCGGCCCGGAGCCTAGTCCCGCCGGCGTCTAGGCTCGCCGGCCAAGCGCCGTTATCTAACGGTTAGCGCGGCGGCGCGCGCCGATACTTGACGCTGGTGTGGCTGGAGTGAATTCTGGGACTATGACCCGCCACCTGCGTCTTCCGGTCCTCGCCTCGGCGCTGCTCGTCGCCGCCTTGGGCCTCTCCGCGTGCGGCAACAACTCCGCGAGCCAGACCAGCTCGAGCCCAGCGCCGTCGTCGTCCGCGTCGACGAGTGCCTCGGGGAGCCCCTCCCCCTCGGCTTCACCGAGCTCGAGCGCCACGACCCCGCCGCCCACCGGATCCAACGCCGCTGGCCTCGCGCGGTGCGTCTCGACGCAGCTCAGCGCGTCCCTTGCTCCGGGCGCCGGGGGTGCGGCTGGCCACGTCTACACCAAGATCGTGCTGAAGAACACGGGCAGCGCCCCGTGTCTGCTGAGCGGATTCGCGGGCGTCTCGCTCGCGAACGGCCCGGACGGCGCTCCGATCGGTGCCCCCGCCGACCGCGACGGGTCCATGCCCGTGGTCGACATCACCCTCAACCCCGGCCAGTCCGGCGCCGCCGACTTCGGCTACACGCAGGCCGGCCTCTACGGCGGAAGCTGCACCCAAGTGCAGGCCGCGGGCATCCGGATCTACCCGCCGGAGGACTACGGCTCGCTCTTCATCCCCGACCAGCAGACCGGGTGCAGCGAGGCGGGCCTCCACCTGCTCACGCTCAAGGCGTTCCAGCCGATGTAACGCTTTCCCCGCTCAGGGCACAGGCCTCCCCGCCAAGCTGGCGGGGAGGCCTTCGTTTTGGCGACCGACGGGATCGATGGCCTTGGGTGAAGATCTGATTTTCGGAGTATTATGCGATTCCCTCATATGCGATTCCATTGACAGCCCGTTAGATATCTTGTTTGACTAATCGGGAGCGCCGCGGATAGCACCATTCCCGACGTGAAAATTCGAATGCAAGGGGGATGCATGTTCACGAATAACCTGGCCAAGGGCTTCTGTGCGGCTGCGGCTGCGGTTGCGATCGCTGCGTCGTCATATTGTCTCGGAGTCGCTCAAGGGACCAATGAACCCACCTCACAAGGGTCGCTTACGGTGAACGCTGCCCCTGTCGGCCTGTCCCGTGGGGTCAGTAAGGATTCCGTCAACGATCCGAAAGGCAAGCCAGTTAAGGGAGCAATAGCTGATGCCAAGGCTGTCGACCCGGCAGGCCTTGAACGGCGAATCGCCCTATTAAAGTCCAGCCCCGAATTCGTGTCATTCCTGACAGAGAATACCGGCGCCGCGGAAAAGACCGGCCTCGAAGGTCTCGCCGCGTCGATCACCGAATCGCAGGCGCGAGCTTTCGTCCAGTCCATCCAAGGCAAGAAATTCATCGTATCGGCGGACAAGCTGGGTCAACCGGTCGTTCAGTTGGTTCAAGCCGCAGAGCGCCCGGCCGTTTCGCCCGCCAACGTGTCTAGTACTCTCGAGCGCCACACCGGGGCCAATGCCCAGACCGCCGGTTGGAACGGTCCTTCGTGCTGGCAGGGCTGGTTCGCTGCTGCGGGTTACTCGGCCGCTACTGGAGCGATCTGCGGGGCCGTTGGTGCCATGAGCTTTGGCCTGGTCGGCGCGGCGTGCGGAGCCGCAGCTTGGGCGGGCGGGATGGGTATTAACTGGAATGACGCCTGCTGAAGGGAACCCCAACCATGAGCCTGCATGATGCCAAGACTCCCGGAACCTTTGCTGGCCGCGCCTACACCTATCTAGCGTTCGTCGGCGGACTGTGGTCAGCGCAATGGCTTCTGTGGTTTGCCACGGGCCATTGGTCGTTGCGTCCAGACCCCTTTGGCTTGGCTCTGCTTGCGATCGTCTTCCTCTTCTGGTTCTTCATACCCCAGAGATACTGGTTCCGCAGAGGAACACCGCCGAAGGACTGACCGGCGCAGCCCGGGAGTTGGCCTCGGGCCTCCAGAAGTGTCAGTGCGGTGCGGGATGATGGTTCCGTGATGGCCAAGAACCCGCGCGGGGACCCAGATGGCCGCCGCGCTGAGCCGGGCGCGGCGGTCCTCGACCGTTTTGGCGTGGCCACGCGCGAATGGTTCCGCGGCGCGTTCCGCGAGCCCACGCCCGCACAGGCGGGCGCGTGGGAGGCCATCTCCTCGGGCCGGCACGCGCTCGTCGTCGCGCCGACCGGCTCCGGCAAGACCCTCGCGGCGTTCCTGTGGTCCC
>NZ_JBKZWT010000364.1:0-3384 GCF_047759905.1 Sinomonas sp. G460-2
CAAGCTCGTCACGGACAACCTCTCGCGGCGCCAGGTTCGGCGCGTCGAGACGCCGGCCGGCCCCGTCGAGCTGCGCGGCCGGACCATGACCCTCGCCGGCGAGGAGCTGTTCCTCGCGCCCGCCGCGATGCTCCTGTTCCGGGCACTGTTCGACGCCGGCGGGGCCGTGGTGCCGCGCGAGGCGCTCGCCCGGCTGCTCTCCCAGTCGGGGTCGAGCCATGCGCTCGACATGGCCGTCAACCGGCTGCGGAACGCGCTCCCGAACCCCGACCTCGTGCAGACCGTGGTCAAGCGCGGGTACCGGCTGCGGGCCGAGCGCGCGTAGCCCCGCGGACCTTCGGGGCGCCCGCGCTGGGTGGGGCCCGGATGTGCCAGTATGGGGATGATCCCGACCGAAAGGACGCCCCCGTGCCTTCCGAGCCACACCTCAGCCCCGCGGACATCGCAGGATTCATCGACCACACGCTGCTCAAGCCGACCGCGAGCGAGGCCGAGATCCTGCAGTTGTGCAGCGAGGCGATCGAGCACGGCTTCAAGTCCGTGTGCGTGAACCCGCGCTGGGTCAAGACCGCCCACAAGGCCCTTCGCGGCAGCAACGTGCTCACGTGCGCCGTCGCGGCGTTCCCGCTCGGCGCGACGCCCACGGACGTCAAGGTCTACGAGGCGCGAGGCGCGACGCTCGACGGCGCGGACGAGGTCGACATGGTCATCGACATCGCGGCCGTCCAGGCGAACGACCGCGGCGCCCTCGTGGACGACATCCGGGCCGTCGCGGAGGCCGTGCACGGGAGCTCGTCGATCCTCAAGGTCATCATCGAGACGGCGCTCCTGACCGACGATCAGAAGGTCCTCGCGTGCGAGGCCGCCGTCGAGGCGGGCGCGGACTTCGTCAAGACGTCCACCGGCTTCAACGGCGGCGGGGCGACGATCGAGGACGTGGCCCTCATGCGCAAGACCGTCGGGCCGCACCTCGGCGTCAAGGCGTCGGGCGGGGTACGAACCCTCGCGGACGCCCGGGCTATGATTGCTGCGGGTGCCAACCGGATCGGCGCGAGCTCCGGTGTGGCCATTGTGACCGGCGGCTCCGGCTCCGGTTCGTACTAAGCACACTAGGAGACAAGCATGGCTGACAACGCCGAGAACCGGCCGATCGAGAACGAGAACCCTCTGGTCGGCAACATCGTCATCTTCGTGGTTCTGATGGCGATCTTCGTGCTCGGCCTTGTGGCCGTCTCCTGGCTCGACTTCACGACCGTGTGGCCCATGGCCGTGCTCATCCTGTGCTTCGTCGGCGCGTTCTTCATCCCGATGGCGATCATCAGCCGCTCGGACTCGGGCAGCGAGCACCGCAACTAGTCCTCTTACGCAGTTCAGCGCACCTTCCGGGGCGCGGTCGGAGCACCTCCGCATCGCCTTTCCGGGAGGTGCGCTGGCGCGTTAACACGCGGTTCATCTGGCCGCTGCTCTGGCGCGAAGCCCCGGCGGACCGGATTATTAAGCCACCGCCCGTATGGATTAAATCCAAACGCTGGACAATTGTGTTCCGCGATGCGACCATTTCGTTGTCATCGCGCGGGCACGCCGGCCTGAACGGCCCGCTGCGTCAATCATGGTCGAGAGGAACGCCATGGTCGGGCTGGCACCTTCATCACTCCGTTCAAGCCGGCACGAGACCGTTGACGCGGTCGTCGTCGGATCGGGATTCGGGGCCTCCGTGGCGGCGCTTCGCCTCGCGGAAGCCGGCCATTCGGTGGTCCTCATGGAGCGGGGTCGCCGGTACGGCCCCGGCGAGTTCGCGCGCTCCCCTGCGCAGATGGGGATCAACTTCTGGGATCCCGACCGGCAGCTCTACGGGCTCTTCGACGCGTGGACCTTCCGCGGGCTCGAAGGCCTCGTCTCGGCGGGCCTCGGCGGCGGCTCCCTCATCTACGCGAACGTCCTCCTCCGCAAGGACGAGAAGTGGTTCGTCCGGGAGTCCCCGGTGCCGGGCGGAGGCTACGAGAACTGGCCGTTCACGCGGGCCGAGCTCGACCCCTACTACGACCGGGCCGAGCAGATGCTCACGCCGGTTCGCTATCCATACCAGAACACCCCCAAGACGGCGGCGATGGAGGCCTGCGCGGCAACGCTCGGGCTCGACATCCAGCGGCCGCCGATCGCCGTCACGTTCTCGCCGACCCCGGGTGGCGCACCGCGCACCAACGCCCCACTCCCGCCCGCCCTGTACGGGAGCGTCCACGGACCCGACGCCGTCCGCACCACGTGCACCCTGTGCGGCGAATGCGACCTGGGCTGCAACTCGGGCGCCAAGAACACCCTCGACCACACCTACCTCTCGGCGGCCCAGCACGCGGGGGCCGATCTGCGGACCCTCCATGATGTCCGCGGCATCCGGCCCGTCGCGGGAGGCTACGAGGTGCGGTACGTCGTGCACGATCCGGAAGGCCCCGGGGGGCTGCTCCCCGAACGGATCATCCGCTGCCGCCGCCTCGTGCTCGGCGCCGGGACCTTCGGCACGAACTTCCTCCTGCTCCGCAACCGTGGCTCGCTCCCCGGGCTCAGCCCGATGCTCGGGACGCGCTTCAGCGGCAATGGCGACCTCCTCACGTTCGTCCTCGACGCGAAGACCCCGGGCCGCGAGGGCGAGATGCCGCACGTCCGCACGCTGTCCGGGAGCCGCGGACCCGTGATCACGACCGCGATCCGCGTCCCGGACACGGTCGACGGCGGGACCGGCCGCGGCTACTACGTCGAGGACGCGGGCTACCCCGCCTTCATGAACTGGCTCATCGAGACGGCACAGTTCGGCAGTGCCGCCGAGCGGACCGCGAAGGTCGCGTTCCAGCTCCTCAAGGACCGCCTCTTCGAGGCCCGCCGCTCCAACATCTCCTACGACCTCGCCGCCGCCCTCGGCGACGGGCACCTCTCGGCCAGTTCGCTCCCGCTGCTCGGCATGGGGCGCGACGTGCCGGACGGCGTCATGGGCCTTGCCGACGGGAGGCTCGCCGTGGACTGGACCGTCGCGACGTCCGAGCAGTACTTCGCGCGGGTCCGCGGAACGATGGAAGACATCGCGGGGCAGCTCGACGGGCGCTTCGTCGACAACCCCCTGTGGTGGGCCAAGCGCGTCATCACGGTCCACCCCATCGGCGGCGCCCCGGCCGGGGAGAACTCCTCGTCCGGCGTGTGTGATTCGTACGGCGAGGTCTTCGGCTACCCGGGCCTCTACGTCATGGACGCGGCCGCGATGCCGGGGCCCGTCGGGGCGAATCCGTCGCTCACGATAGCGGCCTTCGCCGAGCGGGCGTGCGAGCGCCTTCTCACGTCGGCGTCGTCGTCTACCCCGCCGTCTGCCCCCACGGGTGCCGGCGCTGACCCGGCCCA
>NZ_JBKZWT010000365.1:0-3368 GCF_047759905.1 Sinomonas sp. G460-2
TGACCACGCTAGACGAGACGCTCGCGCTGAAGGAGACTCTGCGAGTACTACCATCAGCCGGGTCTCCCTCATGTCGATGTTGCATGGTCTTCTTGATGCAAGCCCCTACCGAGACCTGCTCATGGGACCTTCGCCGGGCAGAACTCTGGGGCCAGTGCACGCCCTCTACGTCGAAAAGACCAACACGAGCACGCAGATCGCCAAGGAGGCACTATTGCTCAACGTTAACGGCTACGCAGCGCCGTCCGCGTCCGCCCCACTCGAACCCGTCACCATCACCCGGCGTGACGTCGGGCCCAAGGACGTGCTGATCGAGATCAAGTACGCGGGCGTTTGCCATTCCGACATCCACACGGTCCGCGAGGACTGGGGACCGGTAACGCACCCGCTCGTCGTCGGGCACGAGATCGCAGGCGTCGTCACCGAGGTCGGCGCCGAGGTCACCAGGCACGCCGTCGGCGACCGCGTCGGCGTCGGCTGCATGGTCGACTCCTGCCGCGAATGCGAGAACTGCCTCGCCGGGGAAGAGCAGTACTGCCTCAACGGCAACACCGGCACCTACAACGTCATTGACGCCGATGGAAGGATCACTCAGGGCGGCTACTCCACGCACATCGTGGTCGACGAGGACTTCGCCCTGCGGATCCCCGAGACGCTTGACTTCGCCGCCGTCGCTCCGCTGCTGTGCGCCGGGATCACGACCTACTCGCCGTTGCGGCACTGGGAGGCGGGCCCTGGGAAGAAGGTCGCCGTGGTCGGCATGGGCGGCCTGGGGCACATGGCCGTCAAGCTCGCCCACGCCATGGGCGCCGAGGTCACAGTGCTCTCCCGGACGCTGGCGAAGAAGGACGACGGCCTGCGGCTCGGCGCAGACCACTACTACGCAACCGAAGACCCCGAGACGCTCGAGGCGCTCAAGCGGAGCTTCGACCTCATCGTCAACACGGTCTCAGCCCCAGTCGACCTCGGCGCCTACCTGTCGCTCCTACGCCGCAACGGGACCATGGTCAACGTCGGCGCCCCGGCCGAGCCCCTCCCTGTACAGGTCTTCAGCCTCATGGAAGACCGCCGCTCGTTCGCCGGATCCGGCATCGGCGGCATCCGCGAGACCCAGGAGATGCTCGACTTCTGCGCCGAGCATGGTATCAACGCCGAAACGGAGCTGATCGAGGCCTCCTACATCAACGAGGCCTGGAAGCGCGTCCTCTCCTCCGATGTGCGCTACCGCTTCGTCATCGACGCCAGCACCTTCTCCTAACGACCGCGAGGCAGTCCGGATCCAGTCCCGATCTTGTCGCGGACCTCGCCCGAATGTCAGCAGCCCAAATCAGAAGGAAACTCATATGTTGAAGGAACGCACACTCGGGCGGGAAGGCCTGAAGGTTACCGAGCTCGGTCTCGGGACGATGGGCATGACCGCCTTCTACGGGACGGCCGGGAGCCTCGAGGAGAGCATCGCGGTCATCCGCCGCGCGCATGAGCTCGGAGTGACGATGTTCGACACCGCCGAGCTCTACAACATGGGCACCGGCGCCAACGAGAGGCTGCTCGGCGAGGCGCTTCACCCGTTTCGGGATGAGGTCCAGATCGCCACAAAATTCGGATTCAAGTACGACGAGCACGGCAACTCCAACGGGCACGACAGCAGCCCCGAGAATATCCGAAGAGTCGCCGAGAACAGCCTTCGCTACCTGCAAACCGACGTCATCGATGTCTTCTACCAGCACCGCCCGGATCCCAAGGTGCCCGTCGAAGACGTCGCGGGGGCGGTCAAGGAGCTCATCGAAGAGGGCAAGGTCCGCTACTTCGGACTCAGCGAGGCAGGACCGGAGACGGTCCGCCGCGCCCATGCGGTCCAGCCCGTCTCGGTGCTCCAGACGGAGTACTCGATCTTCGAGCGCGGAGTCGAAACCGACGTCCTGCCCGTCGTGCGTGAACTCGGCATCGGGTTCGTCGCATACTCTCCGCTCGGCCGCGGCTTCCTGACGTCCGCAGTCAAGCCATCCGCAGAGTACGACGAGGCCGACATGCGCCGATTCGACCCCCGGTGGCAAGGAGAAAACTACGCGAAGAACAAGCAGGCGATCGACCGGCTCGGCGACCTCGCTGTTGCAAAGCAGATCACGCCTGCACAGCTCGCCCTAGCATGGCTCCTCGCCCAAGGACAGGACATCGTCCCGATCCCCGGAACAAGAAGCCGAACGCGACTGGAGGAGAATCTCCGTGCTGCCGAGGTCACGCTGACCCGTGCGGAACTGGAGAGCATCCACGAAATCGTGCCGAATGGGGCCTACGGCGCCCGCTACGTCCCCGAACACCTCCCCACCTGGGTCTAATTGGGAATACCGTCCGCGAGCGGAGGTCGCAGACGACGTCCGTGGAGTGTTCGCCCTGAGAATGGACGTCGTTGTCGTCAACGTCGCTCTGTAGAGCCCCCTTCAGGATCAGGGCGGCGGCGCGGCCTTCAATGGATCGTGGACGGCTAAAACACTGATGTTCGCAGGTTCCTCTCTCGGCCGTCCATGCCACCACCGCCGCGCAAGCCGCTGGAGCCGGGTCCGCAGGAAGCGG
The DNA here is from genome assembly GCF_047759905.1 of Sinomonas sp. G460-2. Classification (NCBI taxonomy): domain Bacteria; kingdom Bacillati; phylum Actinomycetota; class Actinomycetes; order Micrococcales; family Micrococcaceae; genus Sinomonas; species Sinomonas sp. G460-2. The sequence continues at coordinate 2,572 of NZ_JBKZWT010000365.1, forward strand.
CCGGCTCCAGTAGACAGAGCAGAGGGCACCTTCAGGGGCGCAGAAGGACCTTGATCGCGCGACGCTCGTCCATGGCCTTGTAGCCCTCGGCGGCCTCGTCGATGGGCAGTTCGAGGTCGACGACCTTGCCGGGGTTGATCTCACGGTTCCAGATGAGCTCAATGAGCTCCGGCAGGAAGCGACGCATGGGGGCCGGGCCGCAGTGCAGGTGCATGTGGGAGAAAAAGAGCTCCCGTCCGGGAAGCTCGACGCCGTGCAGCACCTCGACATATCCGACATGCCCCCAGGGCGGGTGACGCGGATGGCCTGCATCATTGCCTCATGAGAGCCAACCGCCTCGACCACCGAGTCGGCGCCGAGGCTGCCGGTCAGCTGCTTGATCTTCGCGGCACCTTCGTCGCCGAGCTCCTCCACGATGTCCGTGGCTCCGTACTCGAGGGCGAGCTTCTGCCGCGTCGGTCGGCTTAAGGATCTGGGGCTCAACGTCCTCCACCCGGACGTCGCCGGGGGCGTGCATCACCACACCACGCATCGTGGATCTCCTCTGGTCTCGGGGACTCGTTGGTTCGCCCAGACAACCAGTTCTTCGACCAGCGAGGGGACCCCATTGATGGCAGTACCAAGAGGTCTCCCTCGTCGGGACGCAAGCGCTTTAGTAAGGTGTGTATCCGCCAGCATTGGTTCCGCTAATGCGTTTCCTATCAAGAGAACCGTCCATCACCGAAATGGGGGATGCTCGATTGATGGTGGTACTGACAGGGTCTCCTTCAGAGTGGTTGTCTCGCCTAGTCTGAATG
>NZ_JBKZWT010000366.1:0-3318 GCF_047759905.1 Sinomonas sp. G460-2
CGGATCCGGCCCACCGGCCGGCCCCCGCCCAGGATCGGTTCGACGACGTCCTCGAGGACCCGCGCGACGTCGGGTACGTCCACGGCGTCCGCGGCCGCGAGCATCGTGAGGGCCACGAGCATGGTCGCGCGCCGGTTGCCGTCGAGGACCTTGACCGCAACGGACGCGCCCTGCGGCGTCGCGAGGACCAGGACGCCCTCGGCGCCGCCCTTCGCGAGGAGCCCGAGCTCGTCCATGACCACGGTGTTGTCTCCCGAGTGCCCCTGCACCGCCCACGGGTAGTCGAGCATCGACGTCGCGACGGTCGCGGCGCGCGCGTCGCCCATCTGCCCGCTGCCTCCGCCGGGGGCCTTCGCGAGGTGCGAGTACGCGCGGGCCAGGCCCACGAGCGAGACCGCCGCGACGGGAGCTCCGCACCCATCGATCCCGAGGTGCGCGATCTTCTCCTCGGTGTATTCCTCGACGGTTTGGCGCACGCGCTGCTGGAGGGGGTGGTTCGGCTCAAGGTAGCTGTGCCGGTCCCAGCCGTTCGCCACGCACGCCCACAGGTACGCGGCGTGCTTGCCCGAGCAGTTGGACGCGAGGCGTCGCTTGCCGATCTCGGTCCGCACGAGCCAGGCCCGGGCCTCCTCGTCCTGCGGCCAGTCGGCGGGGCACTGGAGGTCGGACTCGCGAAGCCCCGCCGCCTTGAGCATGCCCTCGACGACGTCCATATGGTCGAGCGAGCCCAGATGGGACGCGCACGCGAGGGCCACCTGGGCCCCGCGCAGCGGGACGCCGCTGCGGAGCGAGGCGAGGGCCTGGAACGGTTTGAGCGTGGAGCGCGCGAAGACGGGCGTGCGGATGTCCCCCAGGGCGGTCACCACGGTGCCGTCCCCAGCCAGGACCACAGCCGAGCCGACATGCCGGGACTCGACGAATCCGCTGCGTTCGATCACAGCGAGCTCCACGGCGTCGTCTGCCGTGAAGGTGGAGTGGTTGGCCATGTCCGAAGTCTATTCGCGGGGCCTGGCTTGACCCGGCCGCAACTCGCGGCCGCGGCCCACGGAACGGCGCGGAACCGCCACCGGGATATGTCGTCCTGCGCCCGTGGACTCGCCGTGCGAGGGGCGCTACCCGGCGTTTACCCTTGGGGGGTGAAGGTTCTCGTGATCGGCCCGGGCGGCCGCGAACACGCCATTGTCCGTTCCCTTCTGGCCGATCCGGCGGTTTCCGAGGTGCATTCCGCGCCGGGGAACGCCGGAATCGCGCAGGTGGTGCCGACGCATGCCGTCGACGCGAACGATCCCGCCGCCGTCACGGCCCTCGCCCGGAAGCTCGACGTGGACCTCGTCGTGGTGGGCCCCGAGGCTCCGCTCGCGGCCGGAGTCGCGGACGCGGTGAGCGAGGCGGGCATCGCCGTGTTCGGTCCGAGCAAGGAGGCGGCGCAGCTCGAGGCCTCGAAGGCGTTCGCGAAGCAGATCATGGCCGAGGCCGGCGTGCCCACCGCGATGGCGCGGGTCGCGACGACGGCGGAGGAGGCCGCGGACGCGCTCGACGCGTTCGGCTCCCCGTACGTCGTCAAGGACGACGGGCTCGCGGCGGGCAAGGGCGTCGTGGTCACGTCGGAGCGCGAGGCGGCCCTCGCGCACGCTCAAGCGTGCTTCGACGCCGGCGGGACGGTGGTCATCGAGGAGTTCCTCGACGGTCCCGAGGTCTCGCTCTTCGTCCTGAGCGACGGCCGCTCGGTCATTCCCCTCTCGCCCGCGCAGGACTTCAAGCGGATCTTCGACAACGACCTCGGCCCGAACACGGGCGGGATGGGCGCCTACACGCCGCTCGACTGGGCGCCCGAGGGCCTCGTCGACGAGGTGGTCCGCCGGATCGCCCAGCCGACCGTGGACGAGATGGCGAAGCGCGGCACCCCGTTCGTGGGCGTGCTCTACTGCGGCCTCGCCCTGACCTCGCGCGGCACACGCGTCATCGAGTTCAACGCGCGCTTCGGCGACCCCGAGACGCAGGCCGTGCTCGCGCGCCTCAAGACGCCGCTCGGCGGGCTCCTCCTCGCTGCCGCGAAGGGCCGGCTCGACCAGGCGCAGGAGCTGCGCTGGGCGCCCGAGGCCGCGGTCGCCGTCGTCCTCGCCTCGGAGAACTACCCTGGCACGCCCCGCACGGGCGACCGGATCCGCGGCCTCAAGAAGGCCGCCGCCGTGGACGGCGTGCACATCCTGCACGCGGGCACGAAGCTCGACGAGGACGGCACCATCGCCACCGCGGGTGGGCGAGTCCTCGCCGTCGTCGCGCTCGGCGAGGACCTCCAGGAGGCGCGCGAGCGCGCGTACGAGGGCATCGGCCAGATCCGGCTCGAAGGCGGCCAGTTCCGCACGGACATCGCGGCCAAGGCGGCGCGCGGCGAGGTGACGGTCCCGGAGCGGGCCGGAAAGGCAGGCGTGTGATGACGAACGTCGAGGCGGCCGGGAGCTCCCCCCGCGGCTACGCTGTCGACGCCCCCGAGCTCGAGGGCTGGCGGCACGTCTACTCGGGCAAGGTGCGCGACCTCTACGAGCCGATCGACGGTCCCGCGGACCAGGTGCTTGTGGTCGCGAGCGACCGCATCAGCGCCTACGATTTCGTGCTCTCGAGCACCATCCCGGACAAGGGCCGCGTCCTGACTCAGCTGAGCCTCTGGTGGTTCGAGCAGCTCAACGTGCCGAACCATGTGCTCGGCTCAACCGCCGACGACGGCGTGCCCGCCGAAGTCGTGGGCCGCGCCATGATCTGCCGGCGGCTTGAGATGTACCCGGTCGAGTGCATCGCCCGCGGCTACCTCACGGGTTCCGGGCTCGCCGAGTACCGCGAGCGTGGCACCGTGTGCGAGATCCCCCTCCCGCCGGGGCTCGTGGACGGTTCGCGCCTGCCGGCGGCGATCTTCACGCCCTCGGCGAAGGCCGAGGTCGGGGAGCACGACGAGAACATCACCTACGAGGACGTCACGGGCATGGTGGGCGACGACGCCGCGGCCCGCCTCCGCGACCTGACCCTCGAGGTCTACCGCGAGGCCGAGCGGATCGCGCGCGAGCGCGGCATCATCCTCGCGGACACGAAGGTCGAGTTCGGCGTCGACCCCACGACCGGCTACATCACGCTCGGCGACGAGGTGCTCACACCGGACTCGTCGCGCTTCTGGGACGTGGACAGGTGGGAGCCGGGGAAGGCCCAGCCCTCCTTCGACAAGCAGTTCGTGCGCGACTGGCTCACCTCGCCCGCGTCCGGGTGGGACCGCGCCTCGGGCGAGCAACCCCCGGCGCTGCCGGCCGACGTCGTCGACCGCACCCGCGC
>NZ_JBKZWT010000367.1:0-3293 GCF_047759905.1 Sinomonas sp. G460-2
ATCGACGGCGAGCTCACCACAGCTCACCTCGCGGCCCTCGCCCAATGGCTCGATGCCCGCGGCATCATGCCCACGTCGCTCGAACTCGGCAGCCGAAGCCTCGAGGACGTCTTCCTCGGCATCGCCGAGGCGTCGGCGCAGCAGGCTGTATCGGGCACAGGGAAGGAGACCGCGTGAACGCCGCAACCCTCGCCCACCGGGTCTGGCAGCAGGGCCGGTACGAGACGATCGCGATGCTGCGCAACGGAGAGCAGCTCGTCCTCATGCTCGTCCTGCCGCTCATCGCGCTCATCGGACTCACCGTCACGCCGTTCCTCGACGGCCTCGGTGCAAGCCGGATCGACGTCGCTGCGCCGGGCGTGCTCGCGCTCTGCACCATGTCTGTCGGGTTCACGGGCCAGGGCATCGCGACGGGCTTCGACCGCCGCTACGGTGTGCTGCGCTTCCTCTCGACGACGCCGCTCGGCCGCGGGGGGCTCATCGCGGGCAAGGTCATCGCGGTGCTCGTGGTGTTCGCGGTGCAGGTCGTGGTCATCGGCGGGGTCGCCGTGCTCCTCGGCTGGCAGCCCCCAGTGGGCGGTGCCCTCCTCGGGCTCCTCCTCCTCGCGGTTGGCGCCGCAGTCTTCACGTCCCTCGGGCTGCTCATCGCCGGCACGGCCCGCCCGGAGGCGACCCTCGCCGTTACGAACCTCGTGTGGATCCTGTTCGGCGTGTTCGGCGGAATCGCCATGCCGAGCAGCAGGCTTCCCGCACAGATCGCCGGGATCGTGGGCTACCTGCCCTCGGGCGCCCTCGGCGACGCCGCGCGGGCAGCCTTCCTCCACGGAGCGCTCGACCTCCCAGCCGCGATCGCGCTCCTCGTCTGGGGCGCCGCCGCGGGCGTGGCCGCCGTCCGCTGGTTCAAGTGGAACTGACCGCACCGACCCCTGACTCTGGAGAAGAACTGACCATGTCACAGACCGCCGTCCGCCGCTTCGTGGGCTGGCTGCCCACTCAGGTCGACGCGCGCGTGCGCGTGCTCGCGGCCGCGTCCCTCATCGGGCAGATCGTCCTCATTGTGACGGGCGGCGCCGTGCGGCTCACCTCCTCCGGTCTGGGCTGCCCCACGTGGCCGCGCTGTACCGCCAGTTCACTCACGACCACCCCGGAAATGGGCTATCACGGCGTCATCGAGTTCGGGAACCGCCTCCTGACGTTCGTGCTCGCCGCCGTCGCGTTCGCAATGGTCGTGGCGCTCTGGAGACTCCGGAAGGAGCGGCGCGATCTGTTCTGGCTCGCGATCGCGCTGCTTGCGAGCATCCCGGCGCAGGCCGTCATCGGGGGCGTCTCAGTGCTCACCAACCTCAATCCGTGGGTTGTCGCGCTCCACTTCCTCGTCTCGATGGCGCTCGTCGTCTTCGCGATGCTGCTCGTCAACCGGGCGTACGGCCGGACTGGGCGTCACATGGCGAACGCGCTGCCTGCGCTCCCCAGCTCGATGCGGCCGGTCACGATCGCGACCGCCGCGGCCGTTGCGCTGGCGGTTGTCCTCGGGGTCGTCGTCACGGGCGCGGGCCCGCACGCGGGCGATGCGAACGCGCCCCGCAACGGGCTCGACTGGGACCTGGTCTCACACATCCACGCCGTGCCCGCCTACCTCGTAACCTTTGGGGCGCTGTTCGCGCTTGTCGTCGTGTTCTCGCGTCGCATCCATGGGCCGTTCCGGTCTGCGGTCATCGGGCTCCTCGTCCTCACGATCGTGCAGGCCGCCGTCGGCATCACCCAGTACTACACGGGCATCCCCGCGCCACTGGTTGGCCTTCACATGTTCGTCGCCGCGCTGCTCATGGCGACGGCGGTCAATGCCGCCGATCTAGCCCGCTGGAGCCCGAAGGCCTAAACGCCAGTCCTCCCAGCGTCTCGAGTCCACCACCCAGCCCCAACAGCGTCTCGGGTCCAGATACCAACGACGACCGGTGCCTTTCACACGGAAAGGCGCCGGCCGTCGTCATACGCTGTGAGGATTCCCGCACCCGGGCGGTTTCTGTACCCGAGACGAATAAAGAGCGGGGTCAGCCGACCAACGGGCTGCCCACGAAGGGGTCGACGGCGAGGGCCAGGAACAGGATCGTGAGGTAGCTGATCGAGCCGTGGAAGACCTTCATGGCCTTCTTGTCCTCGAGATCCTCGCGCTGCGCCCGGCCGTAGAGCGCGTGCGACTCCCACAGGAACCACGCGCCGCTCGCCACCGCAGCAATCGTGTAGACCCAGCCCGCGCGGCCGAGCGGCACCAGCAGGAGCGAGCAGATCACCATGGCCCACGCGTACAGGACCACCTGCACCGAGACGATCTTGGCCCCCGCCACCGCGCCGAGCATGGGCACGTGGGCGTTGCGGTAGTCCTCGCCGTAGCGCATCGAAAGCGGCCAATAGTGCGGCGGCGTCCAGAGGAAGATCACCATGAAGAGGACGACGGCGGGCCACGCCACGGTGCCCGTCACGGCCGCCCACGCGATGAGCACCGGGAAGCAGCCCGCGGCACCGCCCCACACGATGTTCTGCGCCGTGCGGCGCTTGAGGACGAGCGTGTAGACGACCACGTAGAAGAAGATCGCTGCGGCACCGAGAACCGACGAGAGAGGGTTCGCGCCAAACCAGAGAATTGCGAGCGACGCGATGCCCAAGATCCACGCGAACGCGAGCGCCTCGCGCGGGGTCACCTCGCCGGTCACCAGCGGGCGGTTCACCGTTCGGCGCATGAGCCGGTCGATGTCCCGATCAATGTAGCAGTTGAACGCGCCGGCGCTTCCGGCCGCGAAGGCGCCGCCGATGAGCGTCGCGGCGATGAGCCCGAGGGACGGGAATCCGCGCTGCGCGTAGATCATGGTCGGGAGGGTGCTCACGAGGAGCAGTTCGATGACGCGGGGCTTCGTGAGGGCCACGTACGCTTTGACCTTGCGAACGATCTTCGAGCCGGTCGGGCGGGACGGGGCGTGGGCGTCTGTACTCACGGGTGCGCGACTCTTTTCTTCTTCCTGGTGAGCCTCCATCATACCCGCGAGCGTGTCGCCCACGTTTCGAGGCCTTCACTTCGGCGCGGATGTCCGGTGATTCACATTCAGCCCAATTTCTGGCAAACCGCTGACCCCTGTGGAGCCGCGTGCGTAGTATGTGAGCTGGTTGTCCCGATACCGCAACGCGTGGGATACACAAAGAAGACGTTTCAATGGTGAACGGCCGGCTGGCATCCGTGGGCCCACCATGACGGGCTCCCGACGCCGTGCCGCCGTCAGCGATGGAGAGGGGCTCGTTTA
>NZ_JBKZWT010000368.1:0-3279 GCF_047759905.1 Sinomonas sp. G460-2
GCCCACGAGGGCGGGACGGCGCTCGGGGTGCTCGGTGACGTGACGAGCTTCGGCGATGTGGAGGCGATGCGGAGCGAGGTCGAGGCGGGGCTCGGGCCGGTCGACGTCCTCGTGGCCAATGCGGGCGGGAACTTCACGCCGCCGGCACCGCTCGAGGACATTCCCGAGGCTGGCTGGCGGGCCACGGTCGACGGCAATCTGACCGCGACCTTCCTCACGCTCAAGAGCTTCCTTCCGGGCATGAAGGCGCGCGGACGGGGCTCGATCGTCACGATCGCGTCCACGGCGGCGAGGAGGCCCGACGCTCGGGCACCCATCGCGTACGGGGCGGCGAAGGCCGGGATCGCGCTGCTGACCCAGGACGCCGCAGCCCAGGCTGGACCCTTCGGCGTCCGGGTGAACTGCATCGCTCCGGAGACGATCCTCACAGAGCGCAATCGCGAGCGAATCCCCGCCGAACAGCAGGCCGCCCTCGCCGATTACCACCCACTGCGCCGCCTCGGCACGCCGCAGGACGTCGCGGAGGCCGCGGCGTTCCTGGCCTCAGCGGATGCCGGGTGGATCACCGGCGTGGTGCTCGACGTCGCCGGCGGCGCCGTGCTGAGGTGAGTTGCGCGGGGTGGGCGCGTGCTCCGGTCCACTTCTCGGGGCCCCGAAACGTGTTTCTCGAAAGACGCGCCGGCTCGGGAGTGGTTGGGAGGAATCAAGCGGACAGGAGCGCGCTGGCCACTACGCGTCGGCGAACGCCGCGTAGGAGGAGACGCTCGTGACCGGGCGAATGGGCTTCGTGCCGTCCGTCGGGCCTGCGATGTAGTCCTCCTCGGAGTCGAGGATGCGCCCCGTCGCGTCATCGATGACGAGGATGTTCCGGTACGTACCCCACTGCTTGGGCGAGTCGAGGTAGACCGCCGTCCCGGGGCGTCCGAGTCGATCAGTCACAGCCCCGAGCGTGGTGACTCCCGGGATTGCAGCGATGACCGAGAGATAGGCCCGCTGCTGCGCGTTCGAGAGGTTCCAGTCCCGCGACATGACCTCCATCATCTGGAAGACTCCTTGGGCGTCCTCGTAGACCATCGCGGTCGCCTTGCTTTGAAAATCGTGGATCCAGGCCGCCATGGAGGCGTCGTCCGCAGGCGGCTTCGGGTAGGGATCTCCCTTGAGAGTCTTCCGAGCCTCGGGCGATAGCTTCGGGTCGAGCGGGACCGTCCATGCCTCCCCGGGCTTCACGGGCTGGGGGTTCCCATCGGGAGACACACCTATGATGGGCGGAAGGGCGTACTTCACGTTTGGGTCGGTCGGCGAGAACGGTTGCCCAACGATGCGAGTCAGCGTTCCGGTGCCATCGGCATCCCGTCGGATGATCATCGTCTGCGGCAGGATGGTTGGCGCTCCGGACTTGCCGCCCGGGAGCGATTCGTTGCCGGCCAGCCAACTGCTGAGTTTGTAGTACCCGGGCTTGAACCCGGCCGGGTCGGGTGCGAGGAGCTTCTGCCGCGCATCGGCGATGACCTCCGCCGCGGTCGCCGAGAGCGGGCGCACCTCGAGCATCTTGGGTCCAGCAGCCTGGGCTACGTCCGTGCCGATGGGGTGCGCCGGGTCACGCGGCCACGAGACCGTCGCGATGACGCCAGCCGCCGCAGCCGCCGCCGCTCCGACTCCGATGAGTACCGCGCGTCGTCCGATCGCGCGCCGTCGAGACGCGAGATGGGGGACGCCAATGGACCCCGAGATGATGGCCCGCAGGTCTTGTTCGGCGCGGAGATCGAGCGGCTGGTCGGGGTTGACTGGCGCGGGGTTTGCGGCGCGGATCGTGTCCTCAAGCGCTTCCATGACCGTGTCCCTTCTTCGTCAAGATGTCTTTGAGCGCCTTCCGAGCGCGGCTCACGCGCTTCCAGGCGGAGGCCTCCGAGCAGCCGAGCACCTCAGCGAGGCGGGAGGCGCTCAGTTCCTCCCAATAGGTCAGGTAGAGAATGTCGCGGTCCTCGTAGCGGAGCTCAAGGAGCGCCTCGCGAATGAGGTCGGCCGTCGAATCGGTGTCCAGGATCCTCGCGTCATGCTGAATCCGGCGGAGCAGGGCGCGTTCCCGCAGCTGCCTCCGATATTCGTTCCCGATGAGATTGCGCGCGATCCCGTAGAGCCACGCGAGCTCCCGATCGCCCCGCTCCGACATCTTGGACCAGGCGACGCGGAAGGTGTCGGCCGCGATCTCACGCGCAGCCTCCTCATCGCTCAGACGACGATTCGCGAAGGCGAAGATGAACCAGTAATGGCGCCGATAGAAGGCAGCGAACTCCGCCTCATCGGGTGAGCCGTCCTTCTCCTCACTCGCTTCGGAAACGCTCGAGCCCATGACGCTCATACGCACCGCCCCCTCGGTAGGACTGTCTGACGCCCACACTATTTCCGGGAAGCAGCCGATCCTGACGCGCGATTCAGCGGCGCAGCGCCTTGGTCCGCTTATTTCGAGCTCATAGCCGTGTTTCGCCGCAACGCGCCGGCTCGGGAGTGGTTGGGAGGAATCAAGCGGACAGGAGTGCGGAGGGGAGCTATTCGAAGCGCGACGCGTCTCCCGCGCCGTGCCGGGCCACCTCCGCGTAGCCGTCCGAGAAGTCGATCACGGTGGTCGGATCGGTCCCGCAGTCGCCCGCGTCGACCACGGCGTCGAGCACGTTGTCGAGCCGTTCCTTGATGTCCCAGCCGTCGATGAGCGGATCCTCGTCGCCCGGCAGGAGCAGGGTCGAGGAGAGGATCGGTTCGCCGAGCTCCCCCAGGAGCGAGCGGACCACGTTGTTGTCCGGAATGCGCACGCCTACCGTCTTCTTCTTCGGGTGGAGCATGCGCCGCGGCACGTCGCGCGTGGCCGGGAGGATGAAGGTGTACGGCCCCGGCGTCACGCCCTTGATGGCGCGGAACACGTCGTTGTCCACGTTGACGAGCTGGCCGAGCTGGGCGAAGTCGCGGCACACGAGCGTGAAGTGGTGCTTGCCGTCGAGCCGGCGGATCTGGCGGATGCGGTCCAGTGCCTCCCGATTGCCCATCTGGGCGCCGAGCGCGTAGCACGAGTCGGTCGGATACGCGATGAGGCCGCCCTCCCGGAGGACCTGCACGATCTGCCCGATGAGCCGCGGCTGGGGGTCCACAGGGTGGACGTCGAAATAGCGCGCCATTCCTCGAGCCTACGCCTCCGGGCTGAGGCCTCCCGGCCCATCCCCCGCGCCGAGCGCAGCGCGCCGGGCGGCTACTTGACGCACGGGATGCCGCCGCCCTGGAGCGCGCCGG
>NZ_JBKZWT010000369.1:0-3261 GCF_047759905.1 Sinomonas sp. G460-2
CTCCGCGGGCTGCGCGCGGCTCGACGGGCGGATTCTGGGCGGCTGCGGAGACGAACGGCGTCCATACAGGCAACCCTAGCGAACCACCACCGAGGTAGTCTGGCGCCATGCACGAGCAGCGAGCCAGTGTTTCCCCGAACGGTCTGCCGGAGGCGTCCGAGTCGCCTGATGTCGACGCGGAAGGTGTCGACGCGGAAGGTGTCGACGCGGAAGGTGCCGACCCGTACGGCGTCGACACCGACGACGAGTCCGCCCTGGCCATCCCGGCACATGAGATCGCCGAATGGCGCCTCAGCATGTTCGCCGTCTACGCCTCGGTGAGGGATGCGCCGTCGCCCGCTGAGGCCCACGCACTGTGGTGCCGCGAGCGCGATGCCCTGTTCGTGGGCCACCCGGCCTCCGCGCTCCTTCCCGCGGACCGTGCGCGCTTCACGGGCCTGCGGGTTGCGCCATACGATCCCAGGTTCCGGTTCGAGCTCCCGCTCCTCCCCGAGGGCGCAGGCCAGGAGCGACCCGTGCGGACGGGCACGGACGGCATCGTCCCGTTCGTGCGGCTCGGCACGTTCGACGTCCCCGGCGTCGGAAAGCTCGCGGCATGGAAGCACGCGGGCTACGGCGGCGGGGTGTTCGTCCCGTTCCGCGACGCGACCGCGGGCCGCCCGGGCGGCTCGTATGGCGCGGGGCGGTACCTCCTCGACACGATCAAGGGCGCCTACCTCGGGGCGCGCACGGGCGACGACGGCGTGCCCGTCTACACGCTCGACTTCAACTTCGCGTACAACCCCTCGTGCGCCTACAACGAGGCGTGGGCGTGCCCGCTCCCCGGGCCGGAGAACCGCGTCGCGGCCGAGGTTCCGGTCGGCGAGCTCTACCCGATTCTGTAGCTGGCACGCCGACCGGAACCTCCTGGCCCGGCTAGTGCTGGACCGCCTTCTCCGCGCCGACGCCCGTGAGCGAGCGGACCTCCATCTCGGCCCGCTTCGCAGGGTCCTCGACGCGACGGTCCAGGACGCTTCCGAGCCAGCCGAGCGCGAACGCGAGCGGGATGGACACGATGCCGGGGTTGCTGAGCGGGAAGACCGCGAAGTTCGCGCCGGGAATCATCGACGTCTTGGCGCCGGAGACCACCGGAGAGAGCGCGATGAGGATCATCGCGGACGCGAGCCCGCCGTAGATGCTCCACAGCGCGCCCTGGGTGGTGAAGCGCTTCCAGAACAGCGAGTAGAGGATGGTCGGCAGATTCGCGGACGCCGCGACGGCGAACGCGAGCGCGACAAGGAACGCCACGTTCTGGCCGTTCGCGAAGACGCCGCCGATGATCGCGAGGATGCCGATGACGACGACGGTGCGCCGCGCGACCTTGACCTCCGCACCGGGCGTGGTCTTGCCCTTCGCGAGCACGTTCGCGTAGATGTCGTGGGCGAACGAGGCGGCGGCCGTGATGGTCAGCCCAGCCACGACGGCCAGGATGGTCGCGAACGCGACGGCGGCGATGAAGCCGAGCAGGATCGGGCCCCCGAGCTGGAACGCGAGGAGCGGGGCCGCCGAGTTCACGCCGCCGGGCGCGGCCTTGATGGTCGACGCGCCGACGAGGGCGGCGGCGCCGTAGCCGAGGACGAGGGTGAACAGGTAGAACGCGCCGATGAGCCAGATGGCCCACACGACCGACTTGCGGGCCTCCTTCGCGGTCGGGACCGTGTAGAAGCGCATGAGCACGTGCGGGAGGGCCGCCGTGCCGAGGACGAGCGCGAGGCCGAGCGAGACGAAGTCGAGCTTCGTCGTGTCGCTCACGCCGTACTGCAGTCCCGGGTTGAGCAGCGCCCCGCCCGTCTTGCCGCCGGCCTCGACGGCGCTCCCGAGCAGGCGAGAGAGGTCGAAGCCGTTCATCGCGAGGACCATGACGGTCATCGCGGCGGCGCCGATCACGAGGAGGAACGCCTTGACGATCTGCACCCACGTGGTGCCCTTCATGCCGCCGATGAGCACATACATGATCATGAGCACGCCCACGACCGCGATGACGACTGCCTGGCCGCCCCAGGTCGAGATGCCGAGGAGGAGCGCCACGAGGCCGCCTGCCCCGGACATCTGGGCGAGGAGGTAGAAGAAGCACACGGCGAGCGTCGACGTCGCGGCCGCGATCCGCACCGGGCGCTCGCGGAGGCGGAACGCGAGGACGTCCGCCATGGTGAACTTGCCCGTGTTGCGGAGGAGCTCGGCGACGAGCAGGAGCGCGACGAGCCACGCGACGAGGAAGCCGATCGAGTACAGGAACCCGTCGTAGCCATTGAGCGCGATCGCGCCCGTGATGCCGAGGAACGAGGCCGCGGAGAGATAGTCGCCCGCGATCGCGGTGCCGTTCTGCCAGCCCTTGAAGGAGCGCCCGCCCGCGTAGTAGTCGGCGGCGGTCTTGTTGTTCTTGCTCGCGCGCAACACGATCACGAGCGTCACCGCGACGAAGGCGGCGAAGATCGTGATGTTGAGCCATGAGGAGTCCTGGAGTCCCTTCACTGGACGCCTCCCTCGGTTGCCGGCGCGACGCCGGAAGCCCGGGCGCCGTCGAAGTCGTGGTCTTCGATCTCGGCACGGATCGCCTCCGCCGCCGGATCGAGGTGCCGGTTCGAGTAGCTCACGTACCAGGCCGTGATCGCGAACGTGCTCACGAACTGGAGCAGCCCGAGCACGAGCCCCACCGTGATGTTGCCTGCCAGCTTGATGGACATGAACTCGTGCGCGTAGTCGGCGAGCAGGACGTACGCGAAGTACCAGACCAGGAAGGCGGCGGCGAGCGGGAAGACGAAGCTGCGGTGCCGGCGCCGCAGCTCCGAGAATTCGGGGCTGGACTGGACCAGCCGGAAGACGGGACGAGCTTCTTTGCTCAAGGGATCCTCCTCGTGGTGCCCCCGCAGGCCTGCCGATGGCTGGCCCGCGCGGGCGTTGAGTGATGTGCATCACTTTCTAGGGCCGCGTTCCCCAACGCCATGCGCCCCGGGCCCTGATCGCCGGGCGGGCGCTCCCCTGCGCTGAACGGCGCCCCCGCGGCGGCGAGCAGCGCCGAGCGTTGCGTACCCTGTGGCTATGTCACCCGAGTGGCTCGCGGCCGCCGTCGTCCTCCTCATCGTCGCGCTGGGACTCGCCGTGGGCGCCGTCGCCCTTCGGCTGTGGCGCGCGCGGCGGGACTTCGGCAGCGACGCCGAGCGTGCCACGTACACAACGCTCCACGCGGCAACTCAGGCGGGGCGGTATCTCCGGGGCGGGCTC
>NZ_JBKZWT010000037.1:0-21679 GCF_047759905.1 Sinomonas sp. G460-2
GCACCTCGCGTTGCAGCACCTCGCGTTGCAGCACCTCGCGTTGCGCTCTTAGGCGGCTCAGTCGCGGACGGCGATCCCGAGGTGCTCGGCCATGATCTCCGCGAGTTCGGCGGCCTGGAACGGGCTCACGGTCGCCCCGCGGAGGCCCTCGATCCCGCCCACACGCCCTAGGCGCGCTCCGCGGAGGTCCACGTTGCGAAGCTGGGCCGCCGTCACGTCGAGCGCGTCGAGGGTGCACCCCTCGAACGCCACGCGCGTCGCGCTCGCCCGCCCGAGGTCCAGTTCCTCGATGGCGCAGTCCACGAACAGGACGTCCGCGAGCTGGGCTGCCCGGAGGTTGACGAAGCCGAGCTTGCAGCCGCGCACCGCGACGCTGTCCCAGGTCGAGTCGTACAGTTCAGCCGAGCCGATGCGGGATGCTTCGAGCTCGACGTCGCGGAACCGCGAGCGGGGCGCCGAGAAGCTCGGGGCGCCGAGCCGCTCGATGCGGGTCTCCACGAAGGAGGCGCCCGTGAGGTCGGCCTCATGCATCGAGACGTCAGAGAGGGTGCACTCGACGAAGGCGGCCTCGGTCAAACGGCGGCCGGCGAGGTCGGCGCCGTCGAACGCCAGACCCTCGGTGCGCTCCCCCGGCCCGGTGTCGCCCGCATAGCCGGGCACGAGGCCCTCGAGCCGTAGTTCGGTCAGCCGGGGCCGGGTGCTGTCTTTTCGGGCGCTCACCCGCCGATCCTAGCCCGGGCCCGCTTAGGCTGGTGCCCATGAGAATCGCTGTCCTCGACGACTATCAGGGCGTGGCCGCCTCGCTGGCCGACTGGGATTCACTTGGCGCCGACGTCACCTTCTTCACGGAGCACCGGGGCCAGGACGACGACGGCGTGGTCGCCGCCCTTTCGGGGTACGACGCGATCGTCGCGATGCGCGAGCGGACGCCGCTCTCGGCGGATCGCCTCGCGCGCCTCCCCGACCTCAAGCTCATCATCTCGACGGGCCGCCGCAACGCGTCGATCGACCTCAAGGCCACCGCGGCCCGGGGGATCACCGTGTGCCACACAGGCTACCTCCCCTCCCCGGCCGCCGAGCACACGTGGGCGCTCATCCACGCGGCGACGCGGCGCCTCGACGTCGAACTCGGCGCGATCGCGTCCGGCGGCTGGCAGACCACGGTGGGGCGGGGCCTCGAGGGTGCGCGGCTCGGCGTGCTGGGCCTCGGGAATCTCGGCTCTCGCGTCGCGAGGGTGGGCCTCGCGTTCGGCATGGACGTGGTCGCGTGGAGCCAGAACCTCACGGACGAGCGCGCCGCCGAGGTCGGCGTGCGGCGGGTCGAGAAGGAAGAGCTGTTCGCGACCGCGGACATCCTCACGATCCACCTCGTGCTGTCGAAGCGCTCGCGCGGCCTCGTCGGCGCGGACGAGCTCGCCCTCATGAAGCCCGGCTCGATCCTCGTGAACACGTCGCGAGGGCCGATCGTCGACGAGGGGGCCCTGCTCGACGCGCTCAGCGGCGGGCGGCTCGGCCTCGCGGCGCTCGACGTGTTCGACGTCGAGCCCCTCCCCGCGGACCACCCGTTCCGGACCGCCCCGCGCACCATCTTGACGCCGCACATCGGCTACGTGACGCGCGAGCAGTACGAGGTGTTCTATCGCGACGCGGTCGAGGACATCGCAGCGTTCGTGGCCGGCCATCCGATCCGGCTCCTGGAGCTCCCGCCGAAGAACCTCTGACGCCGTCCGGGTCAGCCCTTCGGGCGGCGGCGCGGACCCTGCAGGACCCGGCCGGGCAGCACGCGCGTGAGGAGCACGATCGACTTGTAGCGCCGCGACGGTACCGAGACGCCCTTGCCGCGCAGGTTATCGAGCAGGCCGTCCCGCACCACACGCTCGGCGCGCAGCCACATGAACGGCGGGATGAAGCGCGTGGTCATGCCCATGCGCTCGTGAAACTCGGTGTGGACGAAGCCGGGGCAGAGCGCGGTGACGAGCACGCCGTCGTGCTTGTAATGCATGTTGGCCCAGCGGCTGAAGGCGAGGGTCCATGCCTTCGCCGCCGAGTAGCTGCCGCGGGGCACGAACGCCGCCACAGACGCGACGTTGATGATCCGCCCCTCGCGTCGCTCCGACATGGCGCGCAGCGCCGCATGGCACAGACTCAGGGTCGCCTCGACGTGCAGACGGAGGTGCCGGATCTCGTCCTCGAGCGGATTCCTGTCGAAGTCGTGGAGGAGCCCGATCCCTGCGTTGTTGACGAGCATCCCCACCGGCCGCGCGGGGTCGCCCACGCGGTCGACGACGGCGGCGAGCTGGGTGGGATCGGTCAGGTCCGCGGGGAGCACCTCGACCTCGACCCCGGTCCGCGAGCGGAGCTCCGCGGCGGCCTGCTCGAGGCGGCCCCCGTCCCGCGCGACGAGGACGAGCGAGTGGCCTTGCGCTGCGAGCTGTCGGGCAAACTCGGCACCGAGGCCCGCGCTCGCGCCGGTAATGAGGGCCGTCGTCATGGCTACAGCCTAGTCCGGGGTGTCATGCACCACCGTCGTTTGTTGATCGGACACAAAGATGCACAGGTCGTTCGACCCCGTCAGCCCGTGGAACTGTAGGATCCCACCAAATCCATCACGCGGCTGTTGATCGCTCCGACACCGCCTAAAACGTGCCTCAACGGGAATACTAAGACCATGGATCGCATTGCTATCACCGGTTTCGGGGCCGTCAGCCCCCTCGGGACCGATGCGCCGTCGACCTGGGAGGCCCTCCGCGAGGGCCGTTCGGGCGTTTCGGCGCTCGAGGACGCTTGGGCCGCGCAGCTCCCCACCCGCATCGCCGGAACCGTCCCGGAAACGTTCGCAGAATCGCTCGCCGTGCGGGAGATCAAGCGACTTGACCGGTGCGAGCAGTTCGCCCTCGTGGCCGGCCGCGAGGCGTGGGAGATGGCGGGACGTCCCGAGATCGAGGGCGAGCGCCTCGGCGTCGTCGTCGGCACCGGAATCGGCGGTATCACCACGACCATCGCGCAGGAGCACGTGCTCGAAGGTTCGGGCCCGCGGCGCGTCTCGCCGCACACCGTGACGATGCTCATGGGCAACGGCCCCGCGGCCTGGCTCTCGATCGATCTCGGCGCCAAGGCGGGCGCCCGGACTCCCACGAGCGCGTGCGCCTCGGGCGCGGAGGCCATCGCGATGGGGCGCGAGATGATCCTCGCCGGCAGCGCGGACATCGTCGTCGCCGGCGGCAGCGAGGCCGCGATCACGGGCCTCACCCTTGCCGCGTTCGGCCAGATCCGCGCCCTCTCGAAGCGCAACGAGGATCCGCAGGCCGCGTCCCGGCCATTCGACGCGGACCGCGACGGCTTCGTGCTGGGCGAGGGCGCGGCGCTGCTCGTGCTCGAGCGCGAATCGCACGCCCGCGCGCGCGGCGCCGAGATCTTCGCCTTCGTGGACGGCGCGGCCGTGACCTCGGACGCCTTCGACATCGTGGGGGCGGACCCTTCGAACCAGGCCCGCACCATGAACCTTGCGCTCCGCTCGGCGGACCTCGCGCCTGGGGACATCGACTTCGTCCACGCGCACGCGACGTCCACGCCGACCGGCGACATCAACGAGGCGGACGCGCTGGCCGAGACCGGGATCCACGCGCCGGTGACGTCGACGAAGGCGATGACGGGCCACCTCCTCGGCGCGTCCGGCTCGCTCAGCGCCATCGCGTCCATCATGGCTCTTCGCGAGGGCGTCATCCCGCCCACGATCAACGTCAACCGGCTCGACCCGGCGATCAAGCTCGACGTCGTCGCCAACGTCAAGCGCGAGCTTCCCTCGCGTGCGGCGATCGTGAACTCGTTCGGCTTCGGCGGGCACAACGCGGCCATCGTCCTGAGTCACAGCTAAAGCCGGCAACTCACCACGAGCACCCGGCCCCACATGGGGCCGGGTGCTCGCGCGCGTTCAGGGCCGAGTCAGGCTCCAGGCTTTCGGCGAGCGGCCCGACGAGCGGTCACCCGCAGCTGCAGGATGCGCACGCCGCCCGCGATCGCCACGATGATTCCACCGGCCACGGCGGCGATGAGGAGCGCTAGTGCGAGCGGCACGTTGCCGTCCAGCCCGAGGAAGCGCACCCGCACCTGGTCCTGGTTCTGGATGAAGAACACGATCAACAGCACGAACACCGCGAGGCCCGCGACAACCGAGGCCCACACCGCCCCGGCGCGCGTCACGCCAGGCTGGTGCCTCGCGGGCGTGGGCTCCCTCTTCGCGGGCGTCGGTTCGCGCTTCTCGGGCGCGGGCCCGGTCTTTGGCGGCTCGGGCCGCTGGCTTCCCCGTGCGTCACCCTCGCCGGGCACTGACGGCGGCGTCTCAGGTCGCTCGCTCATGGGTCTCCTCTCCCCATCCCACCCTAGGCACCTCGCGGAAGGAGCGCGAAGGTTTGGCGCGGCGTGGGCGTGGCGCTTTGCCGGGTTCTCACCGGTGAGCGATCGCGACAGTCCCGCCAATCTCGGGATCGCGCTCGATCCGCACGGCGAAGCCCGCAGCGGTGAGGATCGCCGCCGTCGTCGGCGCCTGGTGCTTGCTCGTCTCGATGAGCAACGCTCCGCCCGGGGCAAGCCACTCCCCTGCGCTGGCGGCGATGCGGCGGTGGAGGTCGAGTCCATCGGCGCCGCCGTCAAGCGCGGCGAGAGGCTCGTAATCGCGCGCCTCGGGCGGCATGAGCGCGATCTCCGCGCTGGGCACGTACGGCGCGTTGGCGGCGATGACGGTTACGCGGCCGCGAAGGCTCGCGGGAAGCGCGGCGAAAAGGTCGCCCGTGTGGGCACGCCCGCCGAACGGGGCGGTGTTGCGGCGCGCGACCCCCACCGCCACGGGGTCGACGTCCGCCGCGTGAAGCTCGATCCCATGGATCACGCTGGCGATGGCCGCGCCGATGGCGCCGCTGCCGCAGCACAGATCGACGACGACGGCGCCCGCCCCAGCCGCCGCGGCAAGCCTCGCCGCTTCGCGCACCACGAGCTCACTGCGCCTCCGCGGGACGAAGACGCCCGGCCCAACGACGATGCGCAGGCCGAAGAATTCCGCCCAGCCGACCACGGACTCGAGCGGTTCGCCGGCGATCCGGCGCGCTGCAAGCGCCTCGAGCTCGGCGCCGTCGTCCGCTGCCTCTCGCAGAAGGCGAGCCTCGTCCTCGGCGAAGACGCAGCCCGCGGCGCGCAGCCGGAGCACGAGCGGATCCTCGGCGGGCGCGAGCCCGGACGGCTGGCCCGCGAGCCCGGACGGCTGGCCGGAGTCTGGCCTCGGGATGGTCACGGCGATAGTCTGCCATCACCGTCGGGCCAGCGCGGCCCCCGACTGTCAGGAGGAAGCATGGCAGGGCACACCTACAGCATTTCGGAGATCGTCGGCACCTCACCGGATGGCATCGATCAGGCCATCAAGAGCGGGATCGAGACGGCTTCGCAGACCGTGCGAAACCTGGACTGGTTCGAGGTCCAATCGATCCGCGGGCACATCGAGAACGGGACCGTCGCGGACTGGCAGGTCACGATCAAGTTCGGCTTCCGGCTCGAGCGCTGACCCCACAGCCGGCCGCCCCCCGCGGCCTGCGGGCGGCCGGCCCACGGGCGGGTCACGAATGTCGGACCCGCTCCCTAGGCTGATGAGGTGTTCAGTCCTTGGGGGGCACTGCGCGAACTGGCCCACGTCACACTGCATTTCATCCTCATGCCGGATGGGGCGCCCGGCCGCACTGACGGCCGGGCGCGCATCTGGCTCGACAAGCGCCTGCAACAGGCGGAGCGCCGGTGTGCGCTCACGCATGAGCTGGTCCACCTCGAGCATGGACACACAAGGTGCCAGGGCGCGCGCGTCGAGCGTCACGTGCGGGAGGAGACGGCGCGGCGACTGATCCAGATCGATGATCTCGCGGAGGCCTACCGCTGGACCCACCACCCCGCCGAGCTCGCGGAGGAGCTCTGGGTGACGGCCGACGTGGTCCGTGATCGCCTCGCCGCGCTCAGCGAGAGCGAGCAGGCAAGGCTCGCCGCCTGCGCAAGGGCGGCGAGGGTCCCGTGAGGGGCATCACTTGTTTCGTCTGCGCACGTACAATGCCGCCATAGTGGCCGCGCTGTTACCTTCCCACAGGCCACCCAAGGCACGGAGGAGTTGGACTATGGCAAAGCAGGTCGCGGCCTCGGGCAGCGTAGTGATTGACCGGCCAATCAACGAAGTGTTCGCATTCTTCTCTGACGCGGAGAACGATCCGAAGTGGCGCTCGGGGGTCAAGTCGATCCGGCGGCTCGGCGAGCTCGGCGTGGGCGCCCAATACGAGCAGACCGTCACGGGGCCGGGCGGGCGCAGCATCCCGGCCGACGTCAAGGTCACGGCGTTCGAGCCCGAGAGCCGCGTGGCATTCGAGGCGATTTCGGGCCCCGTGCGCCCGCACGGCGAGTACCGCTTCGAAGCGGCCGACGGCGGCACGAAAGTGACGTTCAGCCTCTCCGCCGAGCTCTCCGGCCTCAAGGCTCTGGTCATGTCGGGCATGGTACAGAAGACCATGGACTCCGAGATCGGCGCCCTGCCGAAGGCCAAGGCGCAGCTCGAGGGCGCGTAATTCCGCCGAATCCATACAGCCAACGGCCCCCGTCCGGTTGTGGACGGGGGCCGTTCTGTGCGTAAAGGGGCGCGCCCGAGGTGCCACGTGGGGGACGCGACACTTTTCACTCGCACCAAGCCCGGGCGCGCTCTGGCCAGCCTACTACGAGGTCCGGCCCCCGATCTCAGTGGTGCGACCCGACCGTCTCCGTGTTCCCGGACCGCCGAACTCAGCGAGCCGCCGACTCCTCAGACTGTCGGTCCGTCGCAGGACCATGTGCGTGTGAGCGCATTGAATCAGCACGACGAGCCCGACCGGGATCCTCTCCTGGTGCCCCGAACCGCGATCGAGTCGCGGAAGGTCACCCACGCCCACAGGTCGATCCCCGTGTGGGTGCGATTCGCGTTCGACGACGGCCGGCCCGAACAGACCGACAAGGGATTCGCGCTCGCCTGGACCGACAGGCATGTACTCGTCCAAGTGCTCTGGCGGATGTCCTACTACCAGGCGGCCCGCGAGTTCTGGGTCGAGGCGGGCCAAGTGAGGCGCCGCCTCATCGAGCCGCAGTGGATTGGCCGCACGGCGTGAGGCTGTGCCGATTCGAGGCTTCAGCGGTGGGCCCTGTGGGTCTCGAACCCACGACCCGCGGATTAAAAGTCCGCTGCTCTACCAACTGAGCTAAAGGCCCCAGACCGGGCCAGCCGATCACTAGTACTCTAGCGCAGCGCGCCGCGCGGAGTGGTTCTGGGAGCGCCCTCTCGACATGAGCACCGCCAAGCCAAGAGGAGTACCGTACTTGGCATGAGCGAGCACCCAGGAGGCCCCGGAAGCTCAACTGGCCCAGTGCGGCCGCACAAGCCCAAGCCCTTCGCACCTATCGACTTCGAGCCCTTCGCGGGCGGGGCCGACCCGGCCCGAGTCTCGGAGGCCGCGCACCTCGCCGCCCAAGCGCTCGTACGCCGCGGCCGCGAGAGCGACGACCCCGAGGTCACGCGCCGCCTCGTCCGCCTCGCCGATGAACAGGGCCTCGAATCCATCGCCGAGATGTGGGCCGAGAGCCCGGCGCGCTCCCTTCCCGGCGCGCTCTGGCGCCTCTACGCCCTGCGGGCGGCGACGCGCAGCGACCCCGAACGCATCTCGGTCTACTTCAAGGCGGGCAAGGACACCGCCCAGGTATCGCACGCCGTCGCCGGTGTGGCGGAGCCTCCGGGCGCGGAGGAGCTGACAACCATGGCGGACGCGATCCTCTCCGGGGCGTTCGACGGCGACTTCGACGTTGCGCTCGAGCGCTCAGCGGCCTTCTGCCGCGTCATTGCACTCGGCCAGGCGACCCTCGCGGACAGCGCCGAATGGTCGAACTCGGCGCATGCGACGAAGCTCACACGGAACGCCAGCCAGCTCGTGAAGACGGCCGAGGACCTCGAGGCGTCGGCGAAGGCCTGGCGCCGCGGCCAGCTCGACTGAGTGCGTCGAGGTTGACTACTGGGAGAGCCCGTAGAAGACTGAGGGTGGCGTCGGACCGCGGCACCCCCGGGCTCCAACTCTTAGCCGCCTAGAGCGGCCTTCCGCCGAGAGGCGGTCCCGGTTCGGCGCTCCTACTCTTCGAAGACCCGCACAGCGGGTCTTTTCTTTGCCCGCCGTCGTCCGCTCACGAAGCGCTACGACACCATGTCCCTCACGAGCTCGAAGAGCGCGCCCCTCGTGGTGGCACCCGTCTTGCGGAGCGCGTTCGAAACGTGGCTCTCCACCGTGCGGACGCTGAGCCCGAACTGCTCGGCGATCTCCTGGTTGCTCTTCTGGCCGACCATGAGCGCAACCTCCGTCTCGCGGGCCGTCAGGGCAGAGGCCGCCACCTCGGGCTCGAGGATGAGGTATTGACCGCCCGTGCGCAGCCGCCGGGAGAACGCGTTCGCTGCCCGCTCAATCGCGGTGGCCGTCGACGAATCACCCAGAATCCGATAGCGCCTGGCGGCTCCCCGCAGAAGCACCGCCGTCTGGTACACGTCCTCGTCAGGCCGATAGTCGTCGAGGACCGCCACGAGCCGCTTGAGGTCACCGCTCAGCGCGGCTCCGGCGACCCCGAGGAGCTGTTCGTGCCGGGCACTCCCGAAGTCGACGAGCAGCCGCTCGAGTCTCCGCAGTGTGCCGTGTGACGGCAGGAGGCACAGCGTGGAAAGCCCGGTCATCACGGCCTCTGTGACGTAGCCGCGGTCGAGCGCCTCATCCATGAGCCGGGCCGCGGTCTCGTCGAACGAATCGAGCGTGATCGGGCGCCTTGTCACGAGCTCGTAGAACCCCTTGCCCGTCCCCGGGAACGGACCCACATCGGGGGTCTCCGCGCCCGTGCCCGCCTGCGTCCCGAGCGAGACCTCGCCGGCGCTCCGGAGCGACGAGAGCCGGAGCATCGCGTTGTAGAGCGAGTCCACGAGGAAACCGGGGCGGCGGAGCGAGAACGCCCAGCCCATGAGGTACTCCCCCTCGTCGAACCAGCCGCGATACAGCAGGGCCAGCGCAGCGACGTAACTGCTCGTGATGAGGCTGAACTGATCCACGGCACGAAGTGCCTCCTGGCGGCGCTCGAGCGCGTAGACGAGGGCCTCGTCGATACGGCCGCTCGTGAACAGGGCCATCCCACGGATGAACGGCTCAAAGCGCGGGAGGCTCTCGAACCCCTCCGCGGAGTCAATCGCGTCGAGCGCCGCCTGCGGGTCGAAGCGGTAGAGCTCGATCGCTCCCCGCACGGCCGCGACCAGACCGCTCCTCGGGTGGAGGCTCGCGAGCCGCGCGAACCTCTCGTCGAGGTCCCCGGGGACGCCGCTGTAGGTGGCCTCGAGGAACAGGGCCGCGGCCTCCGCCTCGCTGGCCCACGTGGGTTCAGACTCGGCGGTCTCCCGCACGATTTCCTTGGCCCTCTCGAGGCCGCCCTCCTCGTTCATGACCGTCCAGAGGGCGCGCGTCATGGTGAAGAACAGCAGGTCGGCCGGATCTCCCTCGGCCACGTTCGTGCTGGCGAAGACCTCTTGGATCCGGTGCGGATCGATCGGCGCACCCCAGTAGACCCGTAGGAACGCGACGGCGTTGGCCAAGCTGCGGTCCGAGTCCCAGATCCGGTAGTGGAATTGCTCGAGGGCGTCGAGACGCCGATGGAAGTATCGGGACGTCGCCACCTGGTTCCCCTTGAGCTCGGCGCGCAGGGCCGCGAGCGCCGCCTCGGCCGCGCCGGCCCGGGCTCTGGGTGCCGCCGTGGTGTCACCGTGTCCGATCGCCAAGGGCGCGAACTCACTGGTGATGGTGCTGCCGAGGATCCTCCGTGAGCTCGCGATGTGCCGTGTGAGATAGTCCTCGACGAGCGGCGGGAAGACCGAGCCGAGCAGCACACCGTCGGGCCCAGGCACCACCGAGACGAGGCCTCGGTGCTCGAGGGCGTCGAGCGCGTCGATCCCCGCCACGGAGGTCAGACGGTCCACAGGCGTCGGGCCGAGCACCGCCATCGTGCTCAGGGCCCGGAACTCCCCCGGCCCCAGGCCGTGGAGCATGGCCTCGATCGTCGCGTTGAGATGCTCGTTGAAGAGCGTCGGTCCGCTCATGCGCCACCGCCCGTCGCGCAGCACGAGCTGCTCGCTCAACACCGCGGTTTCGATGATCCGGACCGCGAGCCCCAGATTGCCGCCCGACTTCGTGAGCACGCTGGCCGCCAGGTCGACGTCGGCGGGGTTTCCCAGCATCTCTGCGATGAGCGAATTGACCTGCTCGTACCGGAACGGCGGAAGGGCCACGGTGGCCTGTGGCCATCGGCCGACGGCGAGGGCCGGCATCGTCACGCGGAACGGGGAATCGCCCATCGTCGTGATGATGGGGACCTCCGTGCGCTTCTGGACGATGTCGATGACGGACAGCGATTCCCGGTCGAGGGTCTCAACGTCGTCCACCACGAGAATGCGTCTCCCGGGCCGGGCAAGATGCTCGGACAGGAGATCCGACACGCCGAGAATGCCGACGACGCGCGACCTCAGGTCAAGCCCCAGCGAGAGCACCCCGGCGAACGGCGCCGCACTGAGCGGCGGAAGGCCGAAGATGCCGTAGACCTTGGCCCCCTGGCCCTCGAGCTCGTCGACTACTTTTTTGGCCACCGTGGTGCGGCCGCTTCCTGCCGGCCCGACGATGCGCACACCAAGGCCCCGTGCCGCGTAGCCAAGGACACGGACGATTTCCTGCTCAAACAACTTCGAAAGACCTCGCTTAGGTTGTCTGCCCCCATACAGCCCCCCGATGACTCGCGTGGCCGAAGTTGACACTATGACGTCAACAAGGCCTCTCCGTGGCGCGATGTTTGGGCCTCCGTGGAGCAGCTCCCACACGGTTCCGTGTGCTCCGTGACTGGTTCGCCGGACTCGGAGTCCGGCTGCGCTCCTGACGTGGGACGACCCCGTCCAGGCCCCAATCGCTGCAGGCTAGGACGGGGCACCGCACCTCCGTGCCGACTGCCCATGCCCTCCGTGCGGGCCCCCGAGGGCCACTCAGTGGACGACGACGGCGGAGCTCACCGTCCGATCGCGGCCTCCCGCAATGCTCGAGGCGGCATATGCACCGACTCGCCGATGTCGCGTACCATGCGGATTGCCGGTGATTGCCGGCTCTGACCACCCGGCCCGCCCACCCGCACGAGAAGAGAGTCCATGAAGCTGCGCCTCTTTCCGCAAGAGACCGCCGCGCTGGAACTCCTCGCCGACATCGCCCAGCAGTCCGTCCTCGCCGGGCAGGTCCTGTCCGAGATGTTCGGAGCGCGACGCCAGGACCACGAGCGCATCTTCGAAGAGCTCATGAAGATCGACGCCCGTACGTCCGAACTCCAGCGGGCCCTCCTCACCCAGCTCCGCACGAGCTTTGTGAATCCGCTGCCGCGCGAGGACCTCCTTGGGCTCTCCGAGGGGCTCGGTCAAGCCATGGACCAGCTCGTCGCCGTCGGCGAGATCACGGTGGTCAATCGCTTGGACCGGCTGGCCCGCGAGGCCTCGGACCAGCTCGAGATCGTGAACCGCCAGGCCGAGCTCACGGTCACGGCGATGCGGGGACTCGGACGCCTCGACGATCTCGAGGACTATTGGGTCGAGATGCTCCGGCTCGCGAAGCGGGCCGACCACACCCACCGCGTCTGGAGCGCGAAGGCGATGCGAGAACTCTCGCTCGGCGCCTACGCACGCGGGATCGAGATGGCGCGGGCGCTCCAGGGCGCGGCGCAGGCACTGAGGGGTGTGGCCGCGAGCGTCGGCCGCATCATCGTCAAGGAATCGTGACGTGACGATCGCGCTCACCGCCGTGGTGATCGTGTTCGCGTCTGTCTTTGCCTTCCTCAACGGCTTCAGGGACGCATCGAACGCGGTGGGGCTCACGGTCCGCACCCGCGCGCTCACGCCGAGCATCGCCGTCGTCCTCGCCGCGGGGTTCAACGTCGTCGGCGTGCTGACGAGCGCGTGGCTCCTCACCTACTTCGGCGGCAGTTGGCTCGCAACGCCCGACGGCGACCCCGGCCTTGTGGTGCTCGTCGCCACCTTGGCGAGCGGGAGCCTGTGGAACGTCTTCCTGTGGTGGCGCGGATACCCGTCGTCGTCGACCCACGCACTGGTCGGGGCGCTCGTCGGCGCGACGATCGGCTCGGCGCTGCGCGGGCACGCAGGCCCCGGCGACCTCGCCGGCGTCCTGTGGATCCAGGTCTGGCTCCCGCTCATCGTCTCGCCGCTGCTCGCGTTCGGCGTCGCGTTCTTCCTCACGAGCTTCGTCACATGGCTCGTGCGCTACAGCCAGCCCAACGAGGCGCACCGGGCGCTGCGGGCAACCCAATCCGTCGGGACGGCCGCCGTCGCGTTCGGGCACGGGCTCCAGGACGGTCAGCGCATCATCGCGGTCCTCGTGCTCGCGACGCTCGGCTCCCACGGGGACTGGCAGGCGGTCCCCATGTGGATCGTCGCCCTCGCGGCGCTCGCGCTGGGCGCCGGGACTCTCTTCGGCGGCTGGCGCATCACGTACACGCTGAGCCACCGGCTCGTGCGCACGGACCCCCTGAGGGGATTCGTGGCGCAGCTCGTCTCGACGATCATGCTGTTCTTCGGGGCGATCTGGCTGCGTTGGCCCCTCTCGACCACCCACACCGTGACGGCCTCGATCCTCGGGGCGGGCACGAATCAGAAGTTCGGATCCGTCAACGGCAGGCTGCTCGCCCGGCTCATCGCGTTCTGGATCCTCACTCCGCTCGCGACGGCGGCGCTAGGCTTCGTCTTCGCGCTCGCGCTGGACCCACTGAGCCACTGACCCCCTGATCCCCCGCGATCTGGGCCGCTGGTGACCTGGCCACTGGCGATCTGGCCACTGGCGATCTGGGCTGCCGATCACCCGAAGCGGCCGGAGACGTAGTCCTCGGTCGCCTTTTCCTTGGGGTTGTTGAAGATCGCAGTGGTGTCCGCGTACTCGATGAGCTTGCCCGGCTTGCCCGTGCCGGCGATGTTGAAGAACGCCGTCTTGTCCGACACGCGCGCGGCCTGCTGCATGTTGTGCGTCACGATGACGACCGTGTACTGCTCCTTGAGCTCGTTGATGAGGTCTTCGACCGCGAGCGTGGAGATCGGGTCGAGTGCCGAGCAGGGCTCGTCCATGAGGATCACGTCCGGCTTCACCGCGATGGCGCGCGCGATGCACAGGCGCTGCTGCTGGCCGCCCGAGAGGCCGGAGCCCGGCTTGTCCAGGCGGTCCTTGACCTCGTTCCACAGGTTCGCGCCGAGCAGCGACGATTCGACGATCGCGTCGGAGTCCGAACGGGAGAGCTTCTTGCCGTTGAGCTTGACGCCCGCGAGCACGTTGTCGCGGATGGACATCGTGGGGAACGGGTTCGGGCGCTGGAACACCATGCCCACGTGCGTGCGCACGGCGACCGGGTCGACGCCGGGCCCGTAGAGGTCGTCCCCGTCGAGGAGCACCTGACCCTCGACGCGCGCACCCGGGAGCACCTCGTGCATGCGGTTGAGCGTGCGGAGGAACGTCGACTTGCCGCAGCCCGACGGGCCGATGAACGCCGTGACGGAGCGCGCTTCGATGTTGATCGAGACGCCCTCGACGGCACGGAAGTTGCCGTAGTAGACGTTCAGGTCCTTGACGTCGATTCGCTTGGACATGATTTCCTTCGGTTGGTGCGGTCGATCAGGGCGTCGGTCAGCGTCCGGCCTTCGGGGCGAACATACGTGCCACGAGCCGCGCGATGAGGTTCAGGAGCATCACGAAGATGATGAGGACGAGTGCGGCGCCCCAGGCACGCTGAAGGCTGGGCCCGGGGTTCGACGGGGACGTCGGGTTGAGGATCTGGAAGTAGATGTACGTGGGGAGCGACGCCATCCAGTTCGCGAACACGTTGAAGTTGATCTTCGTCGCGAAGCCGGCCGTGAGGAGGATCGGCGCGGTCTCGCCGATGACGCGCGCGATGGCGAGCGTCACGCCGGACGCAATACCGGAGATCGCGGTCGGGACCACGACCTTGAGGATCGTGCGCCACTTCCGCACGCCGAGGGCATACGCGGCCTCGCGAAGCTCGTTCGGGACGATCCGGAGCATTTCCTCGCTCGACCGCACCACCACCGGGATCATGAGCACGGTGAGCGCGACGGCGGCGACGAAGCCCGTCTGGGTGCCCGGCCCGAAGATCGTGGCGAAGAGCGCCGCAGCGAAGAGGCCGGCGACGATCGAGGGGATGCCCGTCATGACGTCGACGAAGAGCGTGATCGCCTGCGCGAGGCGGCCGCCCCGGCTGTACTCGACGAGGTAGATCGAGGTGAGCAGGCCGATCGGGACCGAGATGACCGTCGACCACAGCGTAATGAGCAGCGTGCCGATGATCGCGTGGTAGATGCCGCCGAGCACCTTCCCGCCGTTGTCCACGGACTGGTTGTCCTGGATGCCGCTCACGCCGTTCATCGACGTGCCGAGGAAGCCCGGCGTGAGGAGGCCCTTGATGCCGCCCTCGAGCACGGTCCAGAGCACGGAGAAGAGCGGGAGGACCACGATGATGAACGCGCCGATCACGAGGCACGTCGCGAACTTGTCGCGGGCCTTGCGGCCGCCCTCGACCGCGGCGCTCCACGCGACGTAGACGACCGTGAACGCGATGGCCGCGAAGACTCCCCAGCCGAACAGGTTGAAGCCGATGAGGGTCGAGAGCGCCGCGCCCACGACGAGGCCGACGACGACCGAGGCCCACGGCGCGATGCGCGGCAGGCGGTTGCGGGTGAGCGGGGTGCGGCGGCGCGGAGTCGCGATGGCAGTCATGTCAGTTCGCTCCCGAGAATTCCTTGTGGCGGCTGATGATCCACCGGGCCACGATGTTGACCGCGAGGGTGAAGACGAAGAGCACGAGGCCCGCCGCGATGAGCTGGTTGAGGCTCAGGCCGCTCGCCTCGGGGAAGTTGAGCGCAATGTCCGCCGCGATCGTCTGGTTGCCGGACTGGATGAGGCTCGCGATGAGCGGGCCCGAGGACAGCACGAGCGCAACCGCCATGGTCTCGCCGAGCGCGCGCCCCAGGCCGAGCATGATGGCGCTGATGATGCCCGGCCGAGCGAACGGCAGGACGGCCATGCGGATCATCTCCCAGCGCGTCGCGCCGAGCGCGAGGGCGGCCTCCTCGTGGAGCTTGGGGGTCTGGAGGAAGATCTCGCGGCAGACAGAGGTAATGATCGGGATGACCATGACGGCGAGCACAATCGACACCGTGAGAAGCGTCTTGCCGGTGGCCGACGCGGGCCCGGCGAAGATCGGGATCCACCCGAGCGCAGAGGCGAACCAGTTGTAGCCGGGCACGAGCGCCGGCGCGAGGAAGGAGATGCCCCACGCGCCGAAGATGACCGACGGGATCGCAGCGAGCAGGTCGATGATGTACCCGAGAATCTGCGCGAGGCGCCGCGGCGCGTAATGCGAGATGAAGAGGGCGACGCCGATCGAGATGGGGGTGGCGACGAGGAGGCTTATCGCCGCGGCGATCACGGTGCCGATGACGAGCGGGACGATGTACGCCCAGAAGCCCTTGCCGTCGGCGATCTGGCTCTGCGGCGCGACGAGCGCGGGGAAGGCCTGGACCAGGAGGAACACCGCGACCGCGACGAGGACCGCTAGGATGATGGCACCCGACGCGAGTGCCATCCCGGAGAAGATCTTGTCCCCCGCTGCGCCTTCTCGCGACGACAGCTTGCGGGCTCCCCCGAACTGCTCGGAGGTCTTGGTCTCGGTGGTGGTCACATCAGGCCCCTCGGGTAAAGCTCGGGCAGTCTGGTCAGCAGCTTTCGTCTTCTGACTCATCATTCTTCCATCCAGCGCAAGGCCCGCCCCGGTTCAAGTACCGGGGCGGGCATCGCGTTACTCCGACTTCGATTAGGACTTGACCTTGATGGAGTCGATCGCAGCCTTGGCCTTGGCGGCCAGCGCCGAGGAGAGCGGCGCGCTCTTCGCGGCGGAGGCGGCAGCCTTCTGGCCGGCGTCCGACACGACGTAGTTCTCCCACGCCTTCACGAGGTCGACCGTCGCCTGGTCCTTGTACGCGGCGCACACCACGTGGTAGGAGACGAGGACGATCGGGTAGGCCGAGGAATCGGTCGTCTTCCGGTCGAGGCTGAGCGCGAGGTCGTTCGTCGCGCGGCCATCGGCCGGCTTCGACAGCTCGACAGCCTTCGCCGCGCCCTCGGCGGAGATGGCAACCCACGAGCTGCCGACCTTGATCTTGGCCTTGCCGAGCGAGCCGCTCACCGCGGAGTCGTCCGAGTAGGCGACCGCACCCTGCGTGCTCGTGACCGTCTTGACGACGCCGTCGGTGCCCTTAGCGTTCTCGCCCGCGAGCGAGGCCGGCCAGGTCTGGCTGGACTTGTCGGTCCAAGTCGACGGGGCGGCCGCGGCGAGGTACTCGGTGAAGTTCTGCGTGGTGCCGGAATCGTCCGAACGGTGGACCGGCGTGATCTTCAGGTCAGGCAGGTTCACACCGGAGTTGTCCGCGGCGATGGCCGGGTCGTTCCACTTGTTGATCTGGCCCTTGAAGATCTTCGCGATCGTGTCAGCGCTGAGGTTCAGGTTGCTGACGCCCGGGAGGTTGTACGCCACCGCGATCGGGGAGATGTACACCGGGAGGTCGAGCGCACCGTCGGAACCGCACTGCGTCTGAGCCTGCTTGAGCTCGTCGGCGGTCATGGCCGCGTCCGAGCCGGCGAACTGCGAGCCGCCCGCGATGAAGGTCTTGCGGCCAGCGCCGGAGCCAACCGGGTTGTACTGGACCGAAGCGCCAGAGTTCGCGGCGGTGAAGCCCTGCTTCCACGCGTCGATGGCTGCGGACTGAGCGGTCGAGCCGCCGCCCGTGAGCGTGCCCGTGACCTTGGGGCCCGAGGGCGTCGACGAGGCGCTCGAGCCGGAGTTGGTCGCGTTGTCGGACCCACACGCGGACAGCGCAAGCGCACCAGCCGCAACGAGAGCAACGGCCGAGAGGCGGCCGAAACGGTTAGCCTTCACGAATTTAACCCCTTCCAGGGTGTTTGAGGTGCGCCCGTGCGAAGAGCGCTTTCCCAGCAGGTGCGTACGAGTCGTACTGGCTCGAACCTAGGGTTCGCAGGTAAAGAGACTCGTCGGGCCGAGTGAACGGGAGGTTAACGAGAGACGGAGTTCGGTTGACTTGTCGCGCGGGAGTCTTGCAGATCACACCCCTGAGAGACTAAGAGCATCCAGCCAACCCACGGCAAAGGTTCGGTGAACGCCATGGCACGCTCCGCCGTCGTTCGTTGCTGTCCGCGCCGCCTCCTTAAACTGCCTGTATGGACACCTCGCAGGCCGACGTGACAACGCCGGGCGCAGCGGCACGCGCGCGGGTGGCCGGGATTTCGAAGCTCGCCCGCGAACGGGCCAGGGCCGGCTGGTCCCGTACGCGCGCCTCCGCGCTCCCCGCGCTGCTCATGACCGTGGGCGCCGTCCTCGCGTACCTCATCGCGCACTACGCCCTGGGCCATGTGGGCCCGATCTTCGCGGCCACATCGGCGCTCATCGCGCTCGGCTTCGGCCGAGATCTGACCATCCGAAAGGTCCTCGAGGTCTCGGTGGGCTGCACGCTCGGGATCGTGCTCGGCGACCTCATGGTCACGTACTTCGGCGCCGGGATCTGGCAGGCCGGCGTGGTCCTCATCGCCTCGCTCCTCTTCGCGCGGTTCCTCGACCGCGGCGTCATCTTCGCGACGCAGCTGGGGATCCAGGCACTCTTCGTGGTGCTCCTCCCAGCGCCGGTTGGCGGCCCGTTCACGCGCAGCCTCGACGCCGTGGTCGGCGGCCTCGTCTCGCTGCTCATCACCGCACTCCTGCCCCGCGATCCGCGAGTTCAGCCGCGGCAGGACCTCCAAGAGCTCGTCGCGGCGTTCTCGGCGATGCTCCAGGAATGCGCGGACGCGCTCACCGAGAGCGATTCGACCCGCGCGTGGCACGCGCTCGTGCGCGGGAGGGGCTCGCAGGGCCTCGTCGACACGATCCGCGCGACCCTCAAGACCTCGGGCGAGGTGGCCACGATCGCCCCGGCATATCGGCGCTTCCGCGGCGAGATCGAGGACTTCGCTCGAGCGGTCGAATACCTCGACCTTGCCATGCGCAACGGACGCGTGGTCGCGCGGCGGCTCACGAGCACCATTAATAACGCGGCCCTGTCCGAGCTCGCGGCGGAGAGCATCGCGGACCTGCTTTCGGACACCGCGGAGTCCCTCGACCTCGTGGCTGCGGGCCTGTCGACGTGGGACCGCGAGGAGCGCAGGGTCAATCTGCGCAGCGCTGGGCTCATGCTCGAGGACATCGCCTCCCGCGCGCATCCCAAGAAGCTCCACGTTGAGCGGCTCGAGGGCGAGGCGCTCGTGATCCTCGTGCGGCCCATGATCGTGGACCTCCTCGAGGCCACCGGCTACGAACACGACGACGCCGTGGCGCTCTTGCCCGACCTCTAGCCAGAAATGTCGGGGCGCGGAACTAGCCTTGGGCTATGGCTTCGAAGACGTCCACACGCCAGTCCTCCCGCGGCGCCGCTGGCTACCGCTGCGCCGAATGCGGCTGGACCACGGCCAAGTGGGTGGGCCGCTGCGGCGAGTGCCAGGCGTGGGGCACCGTTGACGAGGTCGGGGGCGTCGTCGCGCGGACGACGGCGGCCGCCTCCGTTCGCGAGCCAGCCCGCCTGATTGCCGAGATCGACGCGACCGAGGCCGCATTCCTCCCGACGGAGGTCGCCGAACTCGACCGGGTGCTGGGCGGCGGGCTCGTGCCGGGCGCCGTGATCCTCCTCGCGGGAGAGCCGGGCGTGGGCAAGTCGACTCTCCTGCTCGACGTCGCGGCCAAGGTCGCGGCGGCCGGGACCGGAGGCGTGCTGTACGTGACAGGCGAGGAGTCCGCGGCGCAGGTCAAGCTGCGCGCCGAGCGCATCGGCGCGGTCGCGTCCGGGCTCTACCTCTCGGCGGAGACCGACCTCGGCCAAGCGCTCGGCCAGGTCGAGAAGCTCGAGCCGAGGCTGCTCGTGGTCGACTCCGTGCAGACCCTCTCGAGCTCCGAGGTCGAGGGCAGCGCTGGCGGGGTCTCCCAGGTGCGCGAGGTCGCGGCGTCGCTCATCGCCGCGGCGAAGCGGCGCAACATGACGACGCTCCTCGTGGGCCACGTGACGAAGGAGGGCTCGATCGCGGGCCCACGGCTCCTCGAACACCTCGTCGACGTCGTGTGCCAGTTCGAGGGCGAGCGCCACTCTCGCCTCCGGCTCCTGCGCGCCGTCAAGAATCGCTACGGTCCTACTGACGAGGTGGGCTGCTTCGACCTCGGCGAGGAGGGGATCACGAGCGTCACGGACCCGTCCGGGCTGTTCGTCTCCCGGACGCGCGAACCGGTGTCCGGAACGTGTATCACCGTGACGCTGGAGGGGCGGAGGCCCCTGCTCGCGGAGGTTCAGTCACTGCTGGCGGAGAGCACGAACGCGCAGCCCCGCCGGGCCACGAGCGGGCTCGACTCCTCGCGCGTCGCGATGCTGCTCGCGGTCCTCCAGCAGCGTGCGGGCTGCGTGCTCCACAAGGATGACAGCTACGTAGCCACCGTGGGCGGCGTGAAGCTCAGCGAGCCGGCGACGGATCTCGCGGTGGCCCTCGCGGTCGCCTCGGCCAAGACGCGCCAGGCGCTCCCGCAGCGGCTCATCGCGTTCGGCGAGGTCGGCCTCGCGGGCGAGGTGCGCCCCGTGCCCGGAATCAACCGGCGCATTCAAGAGGCCCACCGCCTGGGCTTCACCCACGCGATCGTGCCCGCGAGCCCCACGGGGCCAGGCGACATCCCACACGGCTTCTCGGTGCGCGAGGTCGGGCACGTGGCCGAGGCGCTCGGTCTCCTCATCACCCCGTCCTGACGCCGAATCGTTGTCTAGCGGGGCTAACCGTTAGCGGACCCGCATATACCATGGGACTCAGTGCCCGCGTGGGTGCCTTTGTCGTGCCGCGAAAGGGAAGGTCATATGGCTCGGAGCCCCGAGGAAGTGCTAGCCGCCACCTTGGGCAGGGTCGCACCGGGAACTGGGCTCCGCGACGGCCTCGAACGAATTCTCCGCGGGCGCACGGGCGCTCTCATCGTGTTGGGTTTCGATCGCACCGTCGAGTCCATCTGCTCGGGCGGGTTCGAGATCGGCATCGACTTCTCCCCCACGCGCCTCCGAGAGCTCGCGAAGATGGACGGCGCGATCGTCACGGACCGCGAGGCGAAGACGATCCTGAGGGCCGCCGTCCACCTCGTCCCGGACTCGACGATTCCCACGTCCGAATCGGGCACGCGCCACCGCACCGCGGAGCGCGTCGCGATCCAAACCGGACTTCCGGTCATCTCCGTGAGCCAGTCGATGCAGATCATCGCCTTGTACGTCCGCGGCCTCCGCTACGTGCTCGAAGGTTCGGAGAAGGTGCTCGCCCGCGCGAACCAGGCGCTCGCGACGCTCGAGCGCTACCGTGCGCGGCTCGACCAGGTCACGAACTCGCTCTCGGCCCTCGAGATCGAGGCCATGGTGACCGTGCGCGACGTCGCCCAAACGCTCCAGCGCCAGGAGATGGTGCGCCGCATCTCTGACGAGATCGGCCAGTACGTCCTCGAACTCGGCGAGGACGGCAGGCTCCTCTCGCTCCAGCTCGAAGAGCTCACGGTCGGGCGGGGGCCAGGCAGCGACGTCGTAATCCGTGACTACGCGGGCGACGAGGCGACCGCGGAGACGATCGACGGCGCCGTCGAGGCGCTCGCGGGGCTATCCTCGACGGACCTCATCGACCTCAACCGCATTGCGGGAATCCTCGGCTACGCGGGCGGCGAGGCGACGCTCGACGCCGTTGTCGAGCCCCGCGGCTATCGGCTCATCACGGGACTCAAGCCTGTTCCGCGCGCGGTCGCGGACCGGCTCGTGGACCACTTCGGCGGGCTCCAGAACCTCATGGCGGCCACCATCGAGGACCTCATGACCGTAGACGGCATCGGCGAGCAGCGCGCTCGCACCGTGCGCGAGGGGCTCAGCCGCATGGCCGAGGCGAGCCTCCTGGACCGCTTCCTCTGACGTTGCGGGGTCGCTGCCGCGGGGAACAAGACCCCGCAACTTGAGGGACGGGACCCCACAACCGTTATTGAAGCTCGAAGACCGCCTTCTTGCTCTGCGTCGCCCCAAGCGACGTGGTGAGCACGTACTGACCGGGGCGCGGCTTCACCGTGACGGCCTTGCACCCCTCGGTCGAACGCGTGCGCGGCCACGGGAAGTTCGCTGTCTCGCTGGCCCCGGCGGCGATCGTCTTCGGGAGATCGGACGCGCCGTCCTGGCAGTCCTTCGAGTCGAAGATCCGGTCCGGGCCGCTTGTGACGAGGTACTCCATCTGGGAGGTACCGAGGTTCACGGGGCACGGGATCGAGTTCTGATTAGTGACCTTGAGCGTCAGGACGGGGTTCTCAGTGGGCCCGTAGACCGGCTTGTCGGTCGCGGCGGCGACCACGATCTTGGCGGGGTCGCACGTGGGAGTCGGCGGGGTGGTCGGGGTGGGCGGGACGGTCGCCGTCGGTGCGGGGGAATCGGCCGCCG
>NZ_JBKZWT010000370.1:0-3254 GCF_047759905.1 Sinomonas sp. G460-2
GTCGGCCCTCGCCCTGCGCCTCGACGGCGCGCCGCCCGGAAGCTGGATCATCGACACGCCGGGGATCCGCTCGTTCGGCCTCGCCCACGTGGACCCTGACCGGATCCTGCACGCGTTCCCCGACCTCGAACCGGGAACCGAGGACTGCGCGCGCGGCTGCCGGCACGACTCCTCCGCCGTCGACTGTGGGCTCGATGCGTGGGTCGCCGGGGGGCATGCGGGGCCTCAGGGACCGGCCCGCTTGGCGTCGCTCAGAAGGCTTCTCGGCGCGAGCCCGCGCGAGGAGGCGGCCGACGCGAAGGAACTCGGCTCGATCTGAACCGGCCGGACGTCCCGCCGCGCGGGGCGCCGAGACGATAGCGTGGGACTCATGAGCCCCGTCGCCCCCGAGTCGTACACCGATGACCTCCGTCTGGCCCACGTGCTCGCCGACTCCGTCGACGCGCAGACCATGGACCGATTCAAGGCCCTCGATCTCCATGTCGAGACGAAGCCGGATCTGACGCCGGTCACGGACGCGGACCGAGCAGCGGAGGAGGCCATCCGCGGTCAGCTGTCCCGAGCCCGCCCGCGCGACGCCGTGATTGGCGAGGAGTTCGGCACCACGGGCCACAGCTCGCGCCGCTGGATCATCGATCCCATCGACGGCACGAAGAACTTCGTCCGTGGCGTCCCCGTATGGGCCACCCTCATCGCCCTTGCGGAGGGAGACGATATCGTGGTCGGCGTGGTGAGTGCCCCAGCTCTCGGCAGGCGCTGGTGGGCGGCGAAGGGCGCCGGCGCGTACACGGGCCGTTCCCTTGCGGCCGCGACGAAGCTCAAGGTCTCCAACGTCTCGCGCCTCTCCGACGCCTCGCTCTCCTATTCGAGCCTCTCTGGCTGGCGCGAGCGCGGCTCGTTCGGCGACTTCCTGAGCCTCACCGAGGATGTGTGGCGCACGCGCGCCTACGGCGACTTCTGGTCGTACTGCCTCGTCGCCGAGGGCGCGGTGGACATCGCGACGGAGCCCGAGCTCCAGCTCTACGACATGGCGGCGCTCGTGCCGATCGTCACCGAGGCCGGCGGGCGGTTCACGTCGCTCGAGGGCGTCGACGGACCGTGGGGCGGCAGCGCGCTCGCGACCAACGGGATCGTTCACTCCGACGCGCTCGCGCGGCTCAACCCCGAGCACGACGACCTCCTCTCCTCCTAGAACGCCCTCCACTTAACTCGATGTAACACGGCAGGTCGGGCTGGAGGCCGAACAGGAGCTCCCGTAGTCTCGTAAAAGGTCACGAGTGCCAGCGCGAAGCCCCGGCTTGCTGGCCGGCAACCCTCCTCACGCGGCGGGGTGCCCCGGGTGACGACCAGGCCGGTCCGGAGTGGATACGGCAAGCGCGGCCCCCGCGAGGCGGGGCCCAGACCCCGAGGTGCAGTCATGAGCACATCCGTCGTCCTTCCCTCTTTCCCGCCCCAGCCCACCCCACCCCAGCCCACCCAAGCGCGCCCCGCGGCAGCCATCGATCCGAGCGCCTACCCTGACGCCCTCCGCCCCCTCGCGCCCGTGGTGGGCGCCGATCTCATCACGCCGCTCGCGGCGGGCGGCGAACTCCGCTACGCGAACCTCGACTACGCGGCCTCGGCGCCAGCCCTGACGCAGGTCGCCGACTATCTCAACGAGGTGCTCCCCTACTACGCGAGCGTCCACCGCGGCGCGGGCTACGCGTCCCAGGTCAGCACGTCCGTGTACGAGAACGCGCGCGGGATCGTGCGTGACTTCCTTGGCGCGCGGCCGGACGACGAGGTCGTCTTCACGCGCAACACCACGGATGCCCTCAACCTCCTCGCGGGTTGCGTCCCCGGCGCGGGGGACGTGCTCTACCTGGATATCGAGCACCACGCGAACCTCCTGCCGTGGCAGGCCCGCCCGCACCGCAGCGTCGTCGCGGCGCGGACCCTCGCCGAGACGCTTGAGCGCGTGCGCGCGTGGCTCAAGGCCGGCGAGGTCAGCCTCCTCGCGGTCACGGGTGCGTCCAACATCACGGGCGAGATCCTGCCGATCGCCGAGCTCGCGCGGCTCGCCCACGAGCACGGCGCACGGATCGTGGTCGACGCCGCCCAGCTCGCCCCGCATCGCCGGATCGATATCGCGGGAACGGACATCGACTACGTCGCCTTCTCCGGGCACAAGCTCTACGCCCCGTTCGGCGCGGGAGTCCTCGTGGGGCGCAGCGACTGGCTCGACGCCGGCCACCCCTACCTCGCGGGCGGCGGCGCAGTGCGCGAGGTTCGGCTCGATTCCGTGGCCTGGGCGGACGGCCCGGCGCGGCACGAGGCAGGGTCCCCGAACGTGCTCGGCGCCGCGACGCTCGCGAAAGCGGCCCAAGTGATCGCGGGCCTCGATGAGGGCGCGTGGCACCGCCACGAGCAACAGCTCCGGGCAGCGCTCGTGGCCGGCCTCGGCGAGATCGAGGGCGTCACGGTTCACCGGCTCTTCGAGGACTCCGATCCAGGTGTGGGCCCCGCGTCGCATGGCTCCGTGGGCATCGTCAACTTCTCGGTCGCGGGGCACGACGCGGGGCTCACGGCCGCCTACCTCTCGGCCGAACACGGCGTCGGCCTGCGCGACGGGCGCTTCTGCGCGCATCCCGCGCTGCGCCGGCTCGGCCTCCCGTCTGGCTCGCTGCGCGCGAGCTTCGGCCTTGGCTCGCGGCTCGAGGACGTCGAGCGCCTCGTCGCCGGCGTCCGGGACCTCGTCGACCACGGAGTCCGGCTCGACTACAGTGTCGACTCCGGCCGCTGGGTTCCCACGAACGACGCGCGGCCGTTCCCCGAGTGGGCGCCCAACACGCCGGGCACGGCGGGCGCCGCTCCCTGTACCGCCGAAGACTGAGACCGCCGAAGACTGAGCCCACCGGCCGCTAGCCCGCTTCCGCACCGTCCGCCTCGAGCGCCGCATTCCCGGTAGATTCGACTCCACAGAGCGGAGGAATCGCCCGGCACTCGCGGGGCACGCGGCGAGGGAGGCACACGCAGTATGGCGCGCGGCGGACCCAAGTTCGGCGACGAACGACGGCGGGAGCTCGCCGAGGCGTTCATGGCCGGCGGGGAGCACTACGAAAAGGTCCGTCCGGGCTACCCTGACGCGGCCGTCGACTGGCTCGTCCCGCCCGGGGCCGCGACGGCCGTCGACCTCGGGGCTGGCACCGGCAAGCTCTCGGCGCTCCTCGCAGCGCGCGGACTCCGCGT
The DNA here is from genome assembly GCF_047759905.1 of Sinomonas sp. G460-2. NCBI lineage: Bacteria > Bacillati > Actinomycetota > Actinomycetes > Micrococcales > Micrococcaceae > Sinomonas > Sinomonas sp. G460-2. The sequence goes on from NZ_JBKZWT010000370.1 coordinate 3,229, forward strand.
CACGGCCATCGACCCGAGCCCAGACA
>NZ_JBKZWT010000371.1:0-3238 GCF_047759905.1 Sinomonas sp. G460-2
TCCGCCGGGCCGCACACGGCCGCCGAGGTGGCCGGGCGGCTCGGACTGCACGCCGATACGGTCCACCGCGTGCTGCGTGGCCTGGCTGTCTACGGGCTCACGAGCCTGGACCGCCGCGGTCGCTTCTCGCTCACGCCGACGGGGCGGCTCCTGCTCGTCGATCACCCCCACTCGATGGCGGCCTGGATCCGTTACTCGACGTCGGCGATGGTCCTCGCCGGGTGGGCCCGCCTCCCGCAGACCCTCCGCGATGGGCAGCCCGCGTTCAACGCCGCGACGGGACAGACCATCTGGGAGTACCTCTCCGCCCATCCCGAGGAGGAGGCCGGCTTCGCGCGGACCATGCGCGAGCTGACCCTCATGGCCGCGCCGCTCATCGTCGCCGCCTATCCGTGGCCGGCGGAAGGCACGGTATGCGACGTGGGCGGCGGCGTGGGCGCCATGCTCGCCGAGGTGCTGCGCGCCCAACCGGGCCTGCACGGCGTGCTCGTGGACCAGCCCGGCCCCCTCGGGGGAGCGGGGGAGTACCTCGCGGCGCGCGGCGTGGCCGAGCGGGTCACGGCGGTCGAGGGGGACCTGTTCACGGGCTTCGCCGCGGTCGCGGACGTCTACCTGCTCAAGGACGTGCTCCACGACTGGGACGACGCCCAGTGCCGCCGGATCCTGAGCACGGTGCGCACGGCGGCCCCGGCCGGGGCGAAGGTGCTCGTGCTCGAGTGGCTCCAGGAGCCGAATCGGGCCGAGTTCCCCGTGTCGATCTCCGACGTCATGATGCTCGCGCAGACCGAGGGGCGGCAGCGCTCGGCCCCGGAATTCTTCGCGCTCGCGGCTGATTCCGGCTTTATCCGGGGCCGGGTCATCGATTCTGGGGCCTATGGAATTGTCGAATTGGTGGCGATCTAAATTCGCCAAAAAAAGGCCCGCGTGGATTTTTCCCACACGGGCCTTTGCTAGGTATGCCTCTTCGGCGTGCGCTACTTCGCGCCCTCCGATTTGAGCCTCTGGGAAACGCTCTGCGGCATCGTCGAGCACCCGTCGGGGCCGCTCGCGGTAGCGGCGTGGGCTGAGGCCTCGTCCTTGATGCCGATGGTCGCCACGGCCGCCTGCCACCCGCCCATGCCCTCAAGCTGGCGCGGGACCCACACGTTCGCGGCACCGTTGATGAGGTCCACGGCCAGCGGGTCCCCCTTTGCGCTGATGTCGAGCCCGCCGCCCGCCGCCCGCCGCACGTTGTCGGGGTCCGGGAGCACGCCCATGAGCTGCGCGGATTCGTAGGGGTTGAGCTGGGAGGGCGGGGTGTTGTAGTAGTACCAGCTCGCCGCGCAGATGCCGAAGAGCTTCGGGCCGAACTGAGCATAGTTGAGGTAGAGCTCGGCGATGCGCTGCTTGGGGAGCAGGAAGTCGAACTCCTCCGAGAGCCCGGCCTCGATCGCCTTGCGCAGCGGATCATGGCTTGGCCACAGGAAGATGTTCTTGACGAGCTGCTGCGGCACGGTGGAGCCGCTCGGGTCGGGCTGCCCGTCGACGAAGGCCTGGGCTCGGGCCTGGAAGTCCGCCTGGGTGAAGGCGCCGACGCGGGTCCCCAGTTCCTCGTCCTCGTGCGCGATGACGGCCGCGATCGTGTTCCGGCTGATGTGGTCCATGGACACGTACTGGTACACGATGGGCTCGCCGGCCTGGAACATGTAGGACGTGCGCGGCGGCGTGATCCAGTTGTACGCGATGGTCGTGAGGATGCTCGCCACGAACGCGACGACCACCACAATCCCCGTGATCTTGAGGAACCGGCGCACTCGCCCGCGGCGGCGCGGGCGCTCGACGGACCGGCGGCCGCGGTCGGTCGGACCGCCGAACTCGGGGTACCGAGGCTCCCACTCCTCGGGCAGGCTCACCTGCGGCGGAGGGGCGGTTTCGGCAGGACCCAGCGGCACGACCCGGCGGCCGTGAACGCGATGTGAATTTGGGGGAAAATATTCGGCCGAGGGTTCCATGGGCGGCTCCTGGAAGTCAAGCGGAAGTAGGCCACGGGGCACAGGCGGTTCGCGTTAGTCTAGGCGGGATTGCAATGGGTTGCAAATTGGGATTTCCGCGCACGCTGCAAATTTGTTTTCTTATTCTCTTTTGCTGGGAATTTTCTGGGTGCGACGAAAAGCGGCCGCCCACCCGTGAGGGTGGACGGCCGCATGGCGTCAGTGGGGGTTAGTTCCGACGGGCTTCCAGGGCGTCGCGGATCTCCGTCAGGAGCGCGATCTGCGGGTCGATGGGCTCCTCGTCGGCAACCTCCTTGATGCCCAGCTTGCGGTTGCGACGCTCGATGACGTGGTTCATGGGCATCACGATGACGAAGTAGATCGCCGCCGCGACGAGGACGAAGTTGACGAGGGCCGTGAGGAAGACGCCGATCTTGACCGGGCCGAAGACCAGGAAGTTGTCGAAGTTCGGCTGCCCCACGATGAGGGAGATGATCGGCATGAGGACGTTGTTGACAAAGGTCGTCACGACCGCGCCGAAGGCGGCACCCATGACGACGGCGACGGCAAGGTCGACGACGTTGCCCTTCATAATGAAAGCTTTGAATCCGCTCAGCATGGCGCTAACAATAGCGTGGCCATACGGACTGTTTTGTGAACTCGAGGTAACCACCCGCTCTGTGTCGGTAGGCCCCAGGCGCCCGAAACGCCTCCTCAGTACGTCGGTGCGGCGGGAAGCCCGAAGTACTCCTCGAGGGTTCCGATGCCCTTCTGGCGCATCTCCGTCGCGGCCTCGACGCCGATGAACCTCAGGTGCCACGGCTCGTAGAAGTACCCCGTGATCTCGTGCAGCATCCACGGATAGCGGACGATGAAGCCGAACTCGTGCGCGTGGGCCGCGGCCCACTTCGCGGCCGGAGTGTCCGCGAAACACGGCTGGAACGAACACGTCCCGCCAGACGCCCCGAGGTCGAACGCCCAGCCCGTCTGGTGCTCGGAATAGCCCGGGCGCGCTGACGCGACGTCGGCGAGGGCCTGGCCCTGTGCCGCGACCTCGCTCGCGTACGTCGCCTGCTGGGTCGCGTAGGAGCGGTAGCCGCTCGCGAGCGTCATGCCCACGCCCGCGGTGGCCGCGGCAGCGAAGAGCGCCTCGGCCGCGCGCGCCGTCGTCGGGTTGAGCAGCGCGCCTTCGCCGCTGATGGCGAGCGGGACGTCGGGCTGGGCGAGCGCGGGGGCGAACGTGCGTGGCACGAGCGGCCGCCGCTTGT
>NZ_JBKZWT010000372.1:0-3229 GCF_047759905.1 Sinomonas sp. G460-2
GGCTGGAGGCGGCCCGAATCGTCCCGCTCGACGAGCGAGTGGTCCTCGAGGGTGCGGATGATTCGGTACGCGATCGAACGGTGCAGCCCGAGCGACTCGGCGACCTCGGCGATCGTGAGCGGCGTGCGTGAGTCGGCCAGGATCTCGAGGGCCCGGAGGCCGCGGGAGAGCGTCTGGGAATGGGCCGCCGTCTCCGGTGTCCGCGGCATGCGCTGCTCCTTCCATCGCCGGGTGGCCGGCGAACGTCATAGGCTCTTGTGGGGGAGGGGAACGGTCCCCTACAGTGAGAATGTTCGATATTGGGACATTGTGTTCTATTATAGAACGCTTGTCTGAATTGACCAACACTGTCTGAATCGGAGACGCCTTCCGGCCGGACAGGGTGCCCCCAAAGGAGGTAGCGGCCATGATCGCGCAGCCAGCAGTCCCTGGACGGCACGGCAAGACAAGCCGCCCCCGCGCGCTCCATTTCCGCGGCAGCCTGGGGCGCTTCGCGACGGGTGTGGCGATCGTGACGTTCGACGGCGTCAGCAAGCGGCACGGCATCACCGTCAATTCCTTCACGTCGGTCTCGCTCGAGCCGCCGCTCGTCCTCGTCAGCATCGCGCGCAACACGAGAGCACACGACGAGCTCGCCGGGCGCCCCTTCACCGTCAACATCCTCGGTGCCGAGCAGCAGGCCCTGGCTCTGCACTTCGCGGGCCGGCCGGGCGTCGAACCCGAGTGGGTCGAGGGGCCCGTGGCCCCTCGCCTGAGCCGCGTCCTCGCCTATTTCGAGTGCACGCCGTGGGCGGCGTACGACGGCGGCGACCACACCTTGTACTTGGGCGAGGTGGTCGACTTCAATTACCGCTCCGGGGACGCCCTCGCGTTCGCGAGCGGGCGCTTCACGACCATTCCCGAGAGCCAGCTCGGCGTCGAAGACCTGCTCTGACGGGCCGGCACCCACCCTCACCCACCACCCACCCTCACCCACCACCCACCCTCACTGGAGAGACATCATGGGTATCCGGACCGGTCAGCAGTTCCTCGACAAGCTCAACGCGATGCACCCCCACCTCGTGATCGACGGGGAGATCGTCTCGGAGAACCTCACCGAGCACCCGTCCTTCCGCGGCCTCGCGCTCACGTACGCGAAGCTCTTCGACCTCCAGCACGACCCCGAGTTCCGGGACAAGCTCACGTATCCGTCGCCGACCACTGGGGATCCCGTCAACGCCGCTTTCCTCATGCCGCGCACCAAGGAGGATCTCGTCAGGCGCCGCGAGGCCATGTCGGTGTGGGCCACGTACTCGAACGGCTTCCTGGGCCGCACGGGCGATTACCTCAACTCGGCGCTCACGGCCCTCGGCGCGGCCAAGAAGTTCTTCGCCCAGGCCGATCCGGCCTACGGCGAGAGGATCGAGGCGTACTACAAGTTCGCGCGGGAGAACGATCTCCTCGCGACCCACACGCTCATCCCGCCGCAGGCCAACCGCTCCGTCTCGGGCTCCGAGCAGCTCGGCGGCCAGCTCGCGGCGCGCGTCGTCGAAGAGCGGCCCGACGGCGTCGTGATCCACGGCGCGCGCATGCTCGCGACCATCGCGCCGATCGCGGACGAGCTCCTCGTGTTCCCGTCGACGCTCCTGCGGGCCACGCCGGAGGACGCGCCGTATTCGTTCGCGGTCGCGATCCCCAACGACGCCCCGGGCCTTCACTACCTGTGCCGCACCGGGCTGTACCACGGCGGAAGCCATCACGACGAGCCGCTCGCGAGCCGCTTCGAGGAGATCGACGCGGTCGTCGTCTTCGACAACGTCTTCGTCCCGAACGAGCGCATCTTCATGCTCGGCCACCCTGAACTCTGCAACCAGTGGTACTCCGAGACGGGCGCCGCCGCCCTCATGACGCATCAGGTCGTGACCCGCACGCTCGCGAAGAGCGAGTTCTTCCTGGGCCTCGCGTCGGAGGTCGCGGCGATGATCGGCATCGACGGCTTCCAGCACATTCAGGAGGACCTCGCGGAGCTCATCCGCAACGTCGAGATCGGCAAGGCGTTCATCGTCGCCGCCGAGGCGCAGGCCGAGCTCAACGACGACGGCGTCATGCTCCCGCACTGGCCCACGCTCAACGCGGCGCGCAACTGGTACCCGAAGGTCTCCCAGCGCTACCCCGAGATCATCCGGAAGTTCTGCGCGTCGGGCCTCATGGGGCTTCCGGGCGAGGCCGATCTCGACGTGGCCCGCGACGACATCGAGATGTACCTTCAGGGCAAGTCGCTCACGGGCCCCGAGCGGATCCGGCTGTTCAAGCTCGCCTATGATGCCTCGGTCACGGGCTTCGCGGGCCGCCAGGCGCTCTACGAGTACTTCTTCTTCGGCGATCCCGTCCGCATGGCCGGCGCCCTCGTGAACAGCTACGACCGCGATCCGCTGCGGGCCCGCGTGCGCGAATTCCTGCACCGCGAGGACTGAGCCAGCCAAACAGACGACGGCGACCCTCCCCGCGCGGGAAGGGTCGCCGTCGTCTGTTGTTGCTCAGGTGCGCGTTGGCTCAGGCCTGCTGCAGGGGACTCTTGGGCGCCGAGCTCGCGTCCTTGAGCGCACGGCCGCGCACGTTCGAGATGTGCTCGAGCATGGCCTCGCGGGCGCGCAGGGGGCTGCCCGCCTCGAACGCCTCGAGGATCCGGGTGTGCTCCGCGATCGCGTGCTCGGCGTCGGTCACGCCGAGGTCGCCGAAGAACCGGAAGCGCTGTACCTGCCCGCCAAGCGCGTTGTACGCGTTGAGCAGGAAGCGGTTGTGCGCGTGCTCGGCGATGAGGCGGTGGAAGCGCTCGTCGGCCTCCCAGTACGCGCCGTACTCCGCGAACGTCGGGCCGGTCGGGGCGCCGCGGAGATCGTCGACGGCCCGCTGGAGGTCGGCGCGCAGTTCCGGGGTGACGTGCGCACACGCGCTCTCGGTCATCGTCGGCTCGATCACGGCGCGCGCCTCCATGAGCTCGCCGAGCTCCTCGGCCGTGAAAAGTGGCGCGACGCGATATCCCTTGAGAGCTTCGCGGCGCACGAGGCCGGTCGCCTCGAGCCGGGCGAGCGCCTCGCGGATGGGGGTCTGCGAGACCTCGAGTTCGGCTGCCATGCGGTCGATTCCGATGCCCGAGCCCGGCTCGAGCCGCCCGTCCATGAGCGAGGCGAGGAGCTCCTGGTAGACGTAGTCGGCCAAGAGCTGACGGTTGGCTGGCCGGCGGCCACCG
>NZ_JBKZWT010000373.1:0-3225 GCF_047759905.1 Sinomonas sp. G460-2
GCGCGCGGCGCACCCGCGGGACGTGACCCCTGAACGGTGGAACACCCACGGGACGTGACCCCTGGATGCCGCAACACCCACCGGAGGTGACCCCTGAACGGTCAGACCGAGAGGTCCTTGCCCTTCGTCTCGGGGAGCCCGAGCACCACCACGACGGAGACGAGCACCATGACCACCGCGTACGCATTGAACATCCAAGGCTGCTTCACGACGTCCGTGAAGAGCGTCTGCAGGTACGGTGCCGTCCCGCCGAACGCCGCGACCGCGATCGCGTAGGGAACGCCGACGCCGGCCGTGCGCACCTTGGCGGGGAACAGCTCTGCGTAAGTTGCCGGGGCGATGGCCGCGCCCGCCGCGATGAAGATGAGCATTACGGACATCGAGACGAAGAGCTGCCAGAGCGAGTCGTGCAGGAGCCACGTCATCGGGAAATGCAGGACGGCGCATCCGAGCCCGCCGATGATGAGCACCGGCTTGCGGCCGATCCGGTCGCTCAGCCTGCCCCACAGCGGAAGAGCCACGAGGAAGACAAGGTTGGCGGCAAACCCGTACCAGAGCGCCTGGCCCGGGTCGAGCTTGAGGCTCGTCGCGGCGTACGTCGGCGCGACGATGGCCCACACGTAGTAGATGACCGTGAGGCCGACCGTCATGCCGATGACCTGGAACGCCTGCTTGCGGTGTTCGAGGATGTCCTTCACGAGGCCCCGCGACTTGGTGCGCGTCGCGTCGAGTTCCTCGAACGCCTCGGTCTCGGGCATGCGAGCGCGCATCACGAGCCCGTAGAGGCCCATGACCGCCCCGAGAATGAAGGGGAGGCGCCAGCCCCACGCGGCCATGTCCGCCTTCGGGAGGGCGATCGCGAGAATCGCGCCGATCAGGGCGCCGGTCATGTTGCCGATCGTGCCCGAGAAGTAGATGAGCGTGGACCAGAAGCCGCGCTTCTCGCGAGGTGCCATCTCGGAGAGATACGTCTGCGACGACGGGAGCTCGCCGCCGTGCGCGAGGCCCTGCACGAGCCGTGCGACGAGGAGCACGAGCGACGCGAGCGCGCCCACGGCGCCGAACGTCGGGGCGATGCCGATGAGGAGGCTGCCGACGGCGGCGAGCGCCACGGTCATCGTCATCGAGTTCTTGCGGCCGAACCTGTCGCCGACCCAGCCGAAGACGAAGCCGCCGAAAGGCCGCGCCACGAAGCCGACGGCGAAGATCGCGAGCGTCGAGAGGATCGCCGAGGTCGGGTCGGAGGGGCTGAACAGCTGCTTCGAGAAGTACGGCGCGAACGTCGCGTAGATGGCCCAGTCGTACCATTCGGCGGCGTTGCCGATGCCGGTGCTGACGAGCGTGCGACGCGCGGAGGGGACGACGACGGCGGCGCTCGCCGCGCGCGTGCTGGGGCTGGTTGTCATGGGGGTCTCTCTTGTTGTGGGGTCCCGGGTCAGCGGGCCGCGAGCTGAGCGGTCTTGGCCAGCGCGAGCTGCGCGTAGAGGGCCGCGCCGTCGGCGAGGACGGCGTCGTCGAACGTCGCGAACGGCGAGTGGTTGAACGCGCTCGTCGCGTGGTCGACGCCCGCGGGCACCGCGCTCAGGCCGACGAAGCTGCCCGGCACCTCGGCGAGGACTCGGGAGAAGTCCTCGGAACCGCTCAGCGGTTGGGGGAGCCGCGCGTGGCGTCCGTCGAAAAGCTCGGCGATCGTGGACTCGGCGAACTCGGTCTCGCCGCGGTCCGTGACCGTGAGCGGGTATTCGGCGGCGTAGCGGACGTCCACGTCGAGGCCGTGGGCGTGCGCGATCCCCTCGAGGAGGCGCGGGATCGCGAGCTGCATGCGCTCGCGGTTCGCCTCGGAGAACGTGCGGATCGTCGCGTCGAACTCCGCGGTGTCGGGGATGACGTTGCGCTTCGTGCCGGCCGAGAGACGGCCGACCGTGACGACCGTCGGGTCGAACATGTCGAACTGGCGCGTGACCATGGTCTGGAGCGCGAGGACCATCTCCGCGGCGACCGTCACGGGGTCCTTGGCCGCGTGCGGCGCCGAGCCGTGTCCGCCCGCGCCGCGCACGGTCACGAAGAGGCCGTCCGAGGCGCTCATCATGACGCCGGGGCGGGTGACGAACTGCCCGTGCGGGGCCATCGAGGAGAAGACGTGGAGGCCGAACGCGGCATCGGCGCGGCGGCCCGCGGCGTCGAGCACGCCCTCGCGGACCATGACGCTCGCACCGTCGTAGCCCTCCTCTCCGGGCTGGAACATGAGGACGACGTCGCCGGCGAGCCGATGGCGGTTGTCGGCCAGGAGCGTCGTGGCGCCCAGAAGCATCGACGTGTGGAGGTCGTGCCCGCACGCGTGCATCGCGCCGTCGATGCGCGACGTGAACGATGCGCCGGTGCGCTCCTGGACGGGGAGCGCGTCCATATCGGCGCGCAGGAGCACGACCGGCCGCGCGCCGTCGTTCGCTGTGCCGCCCGCGGCGCTGGCCGCGGTGCCGCGCAGCACTGCGGTGACCGAGGTCGTGTCCGTTCCGGTGCTGATCTCGAGCCCGAGGCCGTCGAGTGCTGCGAGGACCTTCTCCTGCGTGCGGGGGAGATCGAGGCCGATCTCCGGCTCCTGGTGGAGGGCGTGCCGCCACTCGGTGAGCTGGCTCTGCAGTCCGCGGGCTTCGTCGATCAGTTCCACCGTGTCTCCTCCTGTGGCCCACGCCACATTGATTGCGTCGGGAACGAGTGTGCACGGAGTGGGCCGTTGGAAACGGAGAGATGCAATAATCACTCACATGCCGCTACTCGATCAGCGTTTAGTTGCATTCGGGGCGCCCGTCATCGAGCTCTCCGAGGACGATCTCGCGCTCCTTCACGCCCTCCAGATCGCGCCTCGCGTGCCGTGGCTCGAGGCCTCCGAGATCCTGGGTGCGCATCCAGCGACCCTCGCGCGGCGCTGGGAGCGGTTGCGCGCCGCCGGCCTCGCGTGGATCACGGCCCACCTCCGCGGGGACCCTGCCGAGATGGTCGTCGCGTTTGTCGACGTCGAATGCGATCCAGGCCGGCGCGACGAGGCCGTCGCCGTGCTCGCCGCCATCCCCGAGGCCCAGACCATCGACGTCGCGACGAGCCATCCGGACCTCTCGCTCACGGTCTTCGCGCGCTCGCTCGTGGACTGCGCCGAGCGCGTGCTGCCGCAGATCGCGGCGGCGCCCGGCGTCAACAGGATCCAGAGCGAGCTCTGCACCCGGCTGC
>NZ_JBKZWT010000374.1:0-3208 GCF_047759905.1 Sinomonas sp. G460-2
GCGAAACTCGCGCGAGCTCAGCTCGTTCCAGAACGGCGTGAAGACCTTGTAGTGCCCGCCCTGGCGCGTCGTGACTTCCCAGGGCTCGTGGAGCAGCGATCCCTGGAAGCTCGACGCGCGGCGGCCCGCCGCCCGCGCGAGCGCCTTGACCGCCTCGTCCGCCCGCCGCTCAGGCCATCCGTAGCGCCGGTTCCAGAGCACCGAGCCGGCGTCGGCTTGGGCGGCAACGGAAGGGACGACGGCGGCGGCCGGCCCCCGCCGCAGCACGAGCGGGACGCCGAGGTGCTCGAGTTCGTCTCGCAGGGCTTCAAGCCCACGGTGAAGCCACCAGCGCGCAGCGCCGCCGAGCGGACGGATGCCGGGCGAGGACTCGTCGAGCACGTAGAGGGCGAACGTCGGGCCGGCGTCCATCGCGGCGAGCAACGCGGGATGGTCCGCGACCCGGAGATCGTCGCGGAACCATGCGATGGAGGTCGGGGGGCGGTTCATCGGCCAGACTCCCGGGGGTTGATGACGTCAATATCTCGATTGCCGAGAAATATGATTACCGAGAATATTGCACTTGTCCAGAGGTCACCCCGGCGAGGAGAGCCAGGTTCTCCCCGCTCACCAGACTTCCGGGGCGACGCCGGGCGTGCCCCTGCGGCGAGAGTCTCGCCTTACGCGAGAATCGGCGCCGTCACGCCGAGCCCGAGCGCCAGTTCGGCCTCCTTCGCGACGGGCACCGCGACAGTGGTGGCCATCCGGTAGAGGGCCGCGGCCACTTCCTCCGCGCTAGGACGCCCCTCCGGGTCCATGCCCGTCATCGACGCGATGAGATCCCGCCAGCCCGGGTCGACGTCATCGCCGATCGGCGGTCCCTGCGTGAGCCTGCGCACCGCGCTTTCGAGCGGTGGGCCCGGGAAAGCGAGCTCGCCCGTGAGGCACTGGAGGAGCACGAGCCCCAAGGAGTAGATGTCGCTAGCTGGCCCCACGAACTCGCCGCGCACCTGCTCGGGGCTCAGGTACGCGGGCGTCCCCGATACCGCGTCTTCGAGGGTCACAGCCGAATCGACGATCCAGGCAAGGCCGAAATCGGCGAGCTTCGCATGCGCCCTGATGCCCTCGTCGTGGGCGTCGAGGAGGAGGATGTTGGCCGGCTTGACGTCGCGATGGACCACCGCATGGCCGTGGATGTAGCTCAGGGCCTCCGACAGGTCGTGGCCGATCTCGGCGACGCGCGGCGCGGACACGACGCCCTCCTTGAGCCGCGCCCGGAGATCGTGCCCCTCGATCAGCTCCATGACGAGGACGACGCGCGGAACGCCGTCTGCCGTGTTGTCGGTTCCGGCATCCAGAAGGGTGACGAGCCCGGGATGGTTGAGCCGCGCGAGAAGCTTGACCTCCGCGTCGCTCCGTCGCATGTCGCCACGGTCCGCTGCCGCCTTCGTCAGCTTGACCGCGACCTCCCTGTCGAGGAGTTGGTCCAGCCCTCGGTACACGACGGCCACCGACCCCTGGCCGATGGCCTCGAGCAGCCTGTATCTGCCGCCCAATAAGCCCTCGGCACCGCTTCCGTCCTGCCGTCTCGCCGCCATCCTCTACCCGCTTTCACCCAAGGACGGCCGCAGGAGACCGATGCGGCGGCCGATCAAGCTCGATTGGTCTGCCATTACCCGCAGAGCGACCCCGCGAAACCGAGAGCCAGCTTCGACGTCGGCCTCAGCCCACGGCCCAGCCCCGCCGCGCCGGAAGCGCGAACCGGTCGAAGTCCGTGGCGGCAACCACGGCAGCTCCGCCCGCCCGCCGCGCCGCCTGGTCGACGAGCGGGCCGACGTCGGTGTACCGCGACGAGAAGTGCGTGAGGACAAGCGTGCCCACCCTCCCCGAGGCCGCGAGAGAGCCGGCCTGCCCCGCGGTGAGGTGCCGGTAGCGGGCGGCGAGCTCGGCGTCGTCGTCGCTGAAGGTGCACTCCGCGACGAGGAGGTCCGCGCCCTCGGCGAGTTCCTCCGCCCCGGGGCACGGCTCGGTGTCCATGACGAACGCGAAGCGCTGGCCGCGGCGCGGCACGCTCACCTCGTCGAGGCGGACGCCGCGCAGCCTTCCGAGCCGCTGCAACCGGGCGACCTCCGGCCCCTCGATGCCCTCCGCCCGCAGCCGATCGGGCAGGAGCGTGCGGCCATCCGGCTCGACGAGGCGGTACCCGTACGCCTCGATCCGGTGGCTCAGGGGCCGGACCTCGAGCCCCGGCGCGACCTCGCCCGGGACCGCATGCGGGTGCAGCCGAAGATCAACGCCCGGAGACGCGACCGAGACAAGGGCCTCGATGACCTCGCTTCCGGCCGCCGGGTAGTGCAGGTCCACGGGGTGGTCGACACCGTCGAGCGCCATGCGCGAGAGGACCCCTGGCAGGCCGTAGCAGTGGTCGCCGTGCGCGTGCGTGACGCAGATGCGCGTGATCTGTGTGGCTGAGACCCCCGCATGGATCATCTGCCGCTGCGTGCCCTCGCCGGGGTCGAACAGGATCCCCTCGCGGTCCCAGAGGAGGAGGTACCCGTTGTGGTTGCGGGCCCGCGTCGGCACCTGGGACGCGGTGCCGAGGACCATGAGTTCGCGCATGCAGCCCAGTATCTTGCTACTCCGCCCTACTTCCCATGGGATAGCTGCCCTGAGCGGCGAGCACCCGGGCAGCGCGGACGACGGCGGCCGTCACCTCCGCGAGGCCCGGCGAGTCGAGCGTCCACACCTGCCAGTACAGCCGGAGCGGCTCGACCCAGTCGGGGTCGAGGAGCACGAGCGAGCCGTCCGGGTCCTGCTGGTCCGGGACCATGCCCCAGCCGAGCCCCGCGTGCACCGACTCGACGTATTGCACCGAGTCGGGGATGAAGTGCTGCGGCGGCGCCGCGTGCGGGGCCACGCGTGCGAGGAGCGCCATCTGGTGGCTGTCCTTGCGGTCGTATTGCATGACGGGCGCGGCCGCGAGGCTCTCCGGCGTCGGCCCGTCGGGAAACCAGAGCTCCACGAACTCCCGCGACGCCTTCGCGCGGTACACCATGGTCCCGAGCGGGCGGACGCTGCAGCCCTGGACCGGGGAGGGATCCGCCGTGACGGCCGCGACCGCGTCGCCCGAGCGGAGCAGGTCTGCGGTCGCGTGCTCGTCGTCGCGGCGGAGCTCGAGGGCGATCCGGCCGCCGAGCGCGATCTCCCGGAGGGCCGGCGGGAGCCACGT
>NZ_JBKZWT010000375.1:0-3207 GCF_047759905.1 Sinomonas sp. G460-2
CTCATAACGCGAACCGCGCCCCCAGAAGCTGAAATATCCACTCCAACTTCCGGGGCGCGGTTCACCCACGAGACGTGACCTCTGGATGAGGTCCCACCCACGGGACGTGACCTCTGGACGGTCAGGCGCGGGCTGGCTCCGATGCGCCGACCGCGCGGGGCGAGCCGTCGCCGTCGTTCGCTGCCTCGCCGTTCGCTGCCTCGCCGTCCACTGCGTCGCCGTCCGTCGCCTCGCCGTGCCCGTGGCCCGCGAGCATCGTCGCCTCGTCGAACGGGAGTCGGCCGGAGAGGACCTCGCCCACGCGGTCGCGGTCGATCTCGCGAGTCCACACGCCCATGAGCACGGTCGCCACGGCGTTGCCCGTGAAGTTCGTGAGCGCGCGGGCCTCGGACATGAACCGGTCGATGCCCACGATGAAGGACACGCCGCCCACGAGCTGCGGGGCGTGCGACTGCAGTCCGCCGGCGAGCGTCGCGAGACCAGCGCCGCTCACGCCGGCAGCTCCCTTCGACGCGACGATCATGAACACGAGGAGCGCGATCTGCTCGCCCAGGTTCATGGGCTGGCCCATCGCCGTCGCGATGAAGAGCGAAGCCATGGTCAGGTAGATCGCCGTGCCGTCGAGGTTGAACGAGTACCCAGTGGGGACGGTCACGCCGACCACGGGCTTGGACACGCCCAGATGCTCCATCTTGGCGATGAGCCGCGGGAGCGCGGCCTCGGAGGAGGACGTCGAAACGATGATGAGGTACTCGCGGGCGAGGTACTTCATGAGCCGGAAGATGTTCACGCCCGCCACAGCCCGCAGGATCGCGCCAAGAATCACCACGACGAACAGGATGCACGTGATGTAGAACGCGATCATGAGGGTGAGCAGGCTCAGCACCGCCTTCCAGCCCGTGTTGCCGACGACGGCGGCGATCGCACCGAACGCGCCGATCGGCGCGACCCACATGATCATGACGAGGATGCGGAACACGAGCGTCTGCGCCTGCCGGATGAAGTCGAGGAGCAGCGCGCCGGTCTTGCCCATGCGCTGGAGCGCGAAGCCCACGAGGAGCGCGACGAAGAGCGTCTGGAGCACCTGCCCCGACGTGAGGGAGGAGACGAGCGTGTTCGGGATGATCCCGAGCAGGAAGTTCGTCGTGTCGGCGGACGCGGGCGCCTTGTACGTGGCGTCCTTGAGGTTGAGGCCCTCGCCGGGGTGGATGATGTTGCCCACCACGAGCCCGATGCCGAGGGCGAACGTGCTCATGACCATGAAGTAGAGAAGGGCCAGGCCGCCGACCTTGCCGACCGTGGTCGCCTTCGCGATCGAGCCGATGCCCAGCACGATCGTGCAGAAGATCACGGGCGCGATCATCATCTTGATAAGGTTGACGAACGCGTCTCCGAGCGGCTGAAGGCTGGCCGCGAAGCCGGTCTTGCCGGGGAATACGAGGCCGACGACGACGCCGAGCACCACCGCGACAATGACGGCGATGTACAGCCAGTGCGTGCGATCGGCCTTCTTCTTCGCCGGCTTCTCTGCCGGCGCCAGTGGCACGGTTGCCATGTGTCCTCTCCCTCGAGTCTCCGCCGCGTCCCAAGTGACCGCGGCCATACAACCTTCCAATAGAGTGTGAGAAAGGCCACGATTGCGGTCATATTGGTCGCGGCCGCGGCGGAACGGGCCGCTTCAGGCCCACGGAATTCAGGCCACCAGAATTCAGGCCCACGGAAAAGGAGCGCGATGCGGCAGCTGAGCCTCGCGCGGCGGCTCTTCCTCCTCCTCGTGGTCGCGGTCGTGCTCTTCACCGCCTTCGCCGGTACCGCGTTCTTCCTCGACGCGCGCGATCAGCTCCATCAGGCCGCCGGCCAGCGAACGCTCTCCGTGGCCCAGGCCATCGCGGACAGCCCCACCGTGGCCAATGCGGCGCTCGCTGCGCCGGGGACCGATCCCTCGCCGACGCTCCAGCCGTACGCGAACCAGGTCATCGGGGACGCGGGCCTCGACTTCATCACGATCATGGCGACGGACGGGACCCGCTGGACGCACCCGAACCCGTCTGAGATCGGCGGCAAGTACCTCGGCTCGACGTCGCAGGCGCTCGCGGGCCAGCCGTTCACCGAGACGTACACGGGCACGCTCGGGCCGTCTGTCCGGACGATCGTGCCCATCAAGGCGCCGGGTTCGGGCCGCGTGGTCGGCATGGTCGCGGCGGGGGTCACGGTGACGAATCTCGACGTCGCCCTCGCGTCGCGGATCCCCGCGGTGCTGGGCATCGCCATCGTCGTCCTGCTCCTCGGCTCGCTCGGGGCGGCCATCCTCGAGCGGCGGATCTCCGCTGCGACCCACGGGTACGGGCTCGAACAGCTCAGCCAGCTTTTCGCGTACTACGAGTCGGTGCTGCACTCGGTGCGCGAGGGAGTCGTCATGGTCGATCCGCGCGGGAGGCTCGTGATCCGCAACGACCAGGCCTCGGAACTCCTAGGCCTCCCCGCGGCGCAGACGGGGGCGGCGGCTCCCCTCCTGAGCAGCCTCGACCTCCCCGAGAGCCTCCGCGAACTCCTCGCGAGCGGGCGCACGGCCCACGACGAGATCCACCTCACGAGGGACCGCGTGCTCGTGGTGAACCAAGAGCCCGCCTCCTCCCCAGGGGCCCGGCGGCCACGCTCGCTCGGCTCCGTCGCGACCCTGCGGGACCAGACCGAAATCGAGGCGCTCGGCTCGGAGCTCGCCACGATGCGCACCCTTTCCGATGCCCTGCGCAGCCAGACCCACGAGCACGCCAACCGGCTCCACACGATCGTCTCGCTCCTCGAGCTGGGCCGCACCGACCAGGCGCTCGCGTTCGCGACCGAGGACCTCTCGCTCAGCCAGTCTCTCGCCAACGAGCTCGTGGTCTCCGTCCAGGAGCCCGTTCTCGCGGCCCTCGTCATGGGCAAGGCCGCCCAGGCCCACGAGCGCGGGGTCCAGCTCGACGCGGACGCGACCGGAAGCCTCGGCGCGGCGGGCCTCGAACCCGAGCATCTCGTGACCATCGTGGGAAACCTGCTGGACAACGCGATCGACGCCGCGGCTGGCGGGGAGTCCCCCAAATGGGCCGCGCTCGAGCTTCACGAGGAGGAAGGGACCGTCACGATCGAGGTCTCCGACTCCGGGCCCGGGGTCCCAGCCGCGGAGCGTGAGCGGATCCTCCAATTCGGCTACTCGACGAAGCCGCA
>NZ_JBKZWT010000376.1:0-3191 GCF_047759905.1 Sinomonas sp. G460-2
GGAGCGAGCGCGTCGATGCCCCGTCTCGACGAGGTCACCGCGCTGCTCGCGGCCCGCCAGGCCTGACCGCCATCTGACTCGCGCGCCGACGCGCGAGAGGCCCGCGAAGGATCACCCGCGGTTGCGGAGCTCCCTCCGCAGGATCTTGCCCGAGGCGGACTTCGGGATGGCATCAACGAACTCCACGAAGCGCACGCGCTTGTACGGCGCGACGCGCTCCTCGACGAACGCCATGACGTCCTCGTCCACCAGCTCGGCCTCCCCCTGCCGCACGATGAACGCCTTCGGCACCTCCTCGCCGTCGTCCGCCCGCACCCCGATGACCGCCGCGTCCGCCACACGCGGGTGGGTGAGCAGGAGCGCCTCAAGCTCGGCCGGCGCGATCTGGTAGCCCTTGTACTTGATGAGCTCCTTGAGCCTGTCCACGATCGTGACGACGCCGTCCGAGGTCGCAGTCGCGATGTCTCCCGTGCGGAGGAAGCCGTCGGGATCGATCGTCGCCGCCGTCGCGTCGGGGCGGTTGAGGTAGCCGAGCATGACCTGCGGGCCCCGCACGAGGAGCTGCCCCGGCGCGCTCACGCCCTCCGAGGGGACCTCGATCTCCTGGTCCGTCGCGGGGTCGAGGAGGCGGCACTCCGTGTTCGGCACCGTGTAGCCCACGGAGTCCAGCGGCACGCGCTCCACCGCGTCGAGCGGGATGAGATGGGAGACCGGGCTCAGCTCCGTCATGCCGTAGCCCTGGAGCATCGTGCAGTCCAACCGCTCGGCGACCGCATGTCCCAGCTCGCCGTCGAGGGGTGCCGCACCGGAGAGCGCCGCGCGGACGGACGAAAGGTCGTACTTCTCGACGAGCGGATGCTTCGCAAGGGCCACTGCGATGGGCGGGGCGATGAAGAGGTACGAGCAGCGGTGGTCCTGCGTGATGCGCAGAAACTCGGCGAGGTCGAACTTGGGCATCGTGACGAGCCGGGCGCGCTCGCCGAAGGCGAGATTGAGCAGCACGGTCATGCCGTAGATGTGGAAGAACGGCAGGACGGCGAGGAGGACGTCGTCGCGAGTGACGCCCAGGAGGGCCCGCGCCTGGGCGACGTTGGCCACGAGGTTGTACTGGCTCAGCAGGACGCCCTTGGGCGTGCCGCTCGTGCCCGACGAGTACGGGATGACCGCGGCCGCATGCGGGTCAACGCTGACCTCCGGCGCCGGAAGGTCCGCCTCGAGCATGTCGGCGAGGTTGGGGTGGCCCGCGGCGGAAGCGGCGTCGCCGCCGTCGAGCACCACGAGCTGCTCCGGCGAAATGCCAGCCGCTTGGGCCGCCGCCTCCGCGCGGTCGCGGAACGGCGAGACGGTCACGAGCCATGTGGCGCCGGCGTCGGCGAGCTGCTTGCCGGCCTCCTCGGCCGTGTAGAGGGCGTTGACGGTCGTGACGGCAGCGCCCGCGCGCAAGATCCCGTGGAAAACGATCGCGAACGCGGGGACGTTGGGGCAGAACAGGCCGATCGTCGTGCCCGGCTCGGCCCCCTGCTCCGCGAACCAGCCCGCCGTCGCGTCGATGCGGGCCACGAGCTCGCTGTACGTGGTCTCCGCACCGGACGTGCCGTCCACGAGGGCGATCCGCTCGAGGTCCTCGGGGCCCAACCCGCCGAACAGGTAGTCGTAGAGCGTGGCCTCGGGGATCTCGACATCCGGGTACGGGCTGGTGAACATGACGGCTCCTTCGACGCACCTGCGGCGGGACTCGCCGTGGGTTCATTGCATCGGTTCGGCCGGGCGAGGGCAAGGGCCCGCGGTGGAACTCGCTGTCGGGACCCTCGTCGAGGTCGGCGCGCTCCTGACCGGTTGTTAGTTCCCAACCAGTCCGCGAAGCGGCGCGTCGCGGCGAGGCACGGAATCGGCGGCGATGAAACGGACCGGAGCCCGGGCTGCCGGTACCGAAAGCTCGCGTGACGAGTCAGTTCGCGTCGGCTCGGATTGCCTCTGCGAGGACCTGGACGAGGTGGCGGCTGTCGAGGCCGGCGAGGTCCCGGACTTGGGTACGGCAGGAGAATCCGTCGGCGAGGATGCGCCGATCGGGCGCGGCCGCGGCCTTGGCGAGGATCCCGCCCCGGGCGATCTTCTCGGAGACCTCGTAGTGGCCCTTTTCCATGCCGAAGTTCCCAGCGAGGCCGCAGCACCCGGCGGAGGTCTCGACGTCGCAGCCCATCTTCTCGAGCAGTGCCCGGTCGGGGCCGTAGCCCATGACGGCGTAGTGGTGGCAGTGCGGCTGGACGAGGAGCCTCTCGGCGGCCTTCGGCGGCTCCCAGTCGATCGAAACGATGAACTCGGCGACGGTCTTGAGCGCGCGGGCGAGCTCGGCCGCGCGCGGGTCCTCGGGCAGGAGCTCGAGCAGGTCGGAGCGGAGGGTGGCCGTGCAGGAAGGCTCGAGGCCGATCACCGTCCGGCCCTCCCGCACGTGCGGAACGAGCAGGTCCAGGGTCTTGCGGAGCTTGGCCTTGGCGGCGGTCAGCTGGCCGGTGGAGATCAGAGTCAAGCCGCAGCAGGCCCCGGGCCCGGCAACCTGGACGTCGGCTCCCGCCGCGGCCAGGACCGCGAGGGCGTCGCGCGGGATGCCGGGGTCGAGGGCGTCCGAGAAGGAGTCGACCCAGAGCAAGACCTTGGGCGGCTTGCCATCGCCTGAATGCGCCGACACGGACGGACGACGGCGGGCGGCTCGGTCCCAGCGGAACGGCGCCGTGGGCAGCGGGGGCAGGGAGCGGCGGGGGTCGGCCCCCATCACGGTCATCATGGCCTTCCGCAGAAGCGCGACGCGGCCAGCGAGGTTCACGAGCGAGGCAAGGGGCGCGACGAGCCGGAGCCAGTCGGGGAGCCGGCCGAGGGTGTAGTGGCTCAGCGGGCGGACGCGGCCCTTGTAGGTCTGGTGCAGGGTCTCGGACTTGTACATGGCCATGTCGATCCCGGCGGGGCAGTCCGTGGCGCACGCCTTGCAGGACAGGCACAGGTCGAGGGCCTCGTGGACCTCCGGCGAGCGCCAGGCGAGCCTGACGATTCCGCCGTTGAGCATCTCCTGCAGCGCCCGGGCGCGGCCGCGGGTGGAGTCCTTCTCGTCCCGCGTGGCGATGTAGGAGGGGCACATGAACCCGCCCTGCGCCCGCGGGTCGGCGCGGCACTTGCCCACGCCCACGCAGCGGTGCACG
>NZ_JBKZWT010000377.1:0-3178 GCF_047759905.1 Sinomonas sp. G460-2
CCCGTTCCTCGGGACGCTCGCGCGGACAGACGCCGCGCGGGCCGGACAGGCGGGCGGGAACAGTGCGTTCCGGCTCGCCGGGGTGTGGTCCGCGTTCGACGTCGACCCCGACCTCCGCGCGTCCCTCGCCCGGGTCGGGGGTGGGCCGGTGCTCTTGGTGGACGACCTCGTGGACAGCCGATGGTCCCTGACCGTCGCGGGGCGGATGCTGCGTCTTGCCGGTGCCGGACCGGTCCTCCCGCTCGCCCTCGCCCAGGCGGGGTAGAGCTTGCCGCCCCCCCGTTGCGCCGTCCGGTCCGCGGGGTGCGCCCGTTGCGCGTCAGGTCCGCGGGGTGCGAGCCGCTTTGCGTCTGTCCCGCGGTTCTGGGTAACCTTGGGGAGCTAGCAATAGCTGGAGACGTGCCAGAGTGGCCGAATGGACTTCACTGCTAATGAAGGGTCCGGGGAAACTTGGACCGGGGGTTCAAATCCCCCCGTCTCCGCCCATGTAGTGTCTCGGGACATCGGCTACAGATGTCCCGGGACATCGACGACACCCCCGGTCTTCGGACCGGGGGTGTTCCGTTTCTCGGCCAGCTTCTCCCGGCCGGCAGTTACCGTCTCGCCGGCAAGTCACCCTCTCGCCGAGCGCAGTCACCTCGTCGCCGAGCGCAGTCACCTACTTGCAGGCAAGTCACCCTCAAGGTGACTGCTGCGTCCGAAGGTGACTTGGCTCTCCGAGAAGGTGACTGCCCCCGGCATCTCTCGCGGCCGACCGGTCGGCGCCGCGTTCCAATCGGCCCTCGTGGCCGGTAGTCATCGGTAGCGTCGGGGCTAGTGTCCGCGGGAATGTCCCGGGCTAGCCGCGAGTTTGGCCCGGACATTTTCCCGAAGGGCCGTCGGCGGAGAGGTGTTGTCGACCGTGTCCCGAGACGCGTATTGCGCGCACTCCTTCTTGGGGGAGGTCGACAGAGACCTGCTACCGCCCGAGCGACCTCCACAGGAATGCCGCGCTGCGGGCCTGTAGGGCCGCAGCCTGGCGGTTGTCGGAGGCACCGGCGTGGCCGCCCTCGAGCGCCTCGTGGTACCAGACGTTCGGGATCCCCATGGCCTCCATGCGGGCGGCCATCTTGCGGGCTTGGACGGGGCCCACACGGTCGTCCGACGTGGCCGTCCAGATGAACGTGTCCGGGTAGTCCACGCCGTCCCGGAGCAGGTGATACGGCGAGAACGTCCGGATGTACTCCCACTGCTCGGGCACGTCGGGGTCGCCGTACTCGGCGATCCAGGATGTCCCGGCCGAGAGCTTCGTGTACCGCCGCATGTCGAGCAGCGGCACGCCGCACGAAATCGCGCCGAACAACTGCGGGTAGTGGACCAGCATGTTGCCCACGAGCAGCCCGCCGTTGGAGCCGCCCGTGCACCCGAGATGCTCGGGGCTCGTCACCTCGCGCCGGATGAGGTCCCGCGCGACGGCCGCGAAGTCCTCGTACGCGCGGTGGCGGTTCTCCTTGAGCGCGGCCTGATGCCACGCGGGGCCATACTCGCCGCCGCCGCGGATGTTCGCGACCACATAGACTCCGCCGCGCTCGAGCCACGCACGCCCCACGACCCCGCTGTACGCGGGCGTCCGCGAGATCTCGAAGCCTCCGTAGCCGCTGAGCTGCGTGGGCGCCGAGCCGCGCTCGAGATCCTTCGGCCCGACCTGGAAGTACGGCACGCGCGTGCCGTCCGCGGACACGGCGAAGTGCTGCGAGACGGCAAAGCGGCTCTCGTCAAAGAACGACGGCGCGCGCTTGACCTCGGCGTGACCCCCGCCGATGCTGCCACGCAGCAGGGTCGTCGGCGTGAGGAAGCCCGTCGCGACGAGCCAGTAGTCATCGCCCGAGTCAGGGTCCTCGTCGTCGACCGCGTAGCTCTCGACGAGGTGCAGCGGCGGGCACGCGTCGAGCTCCTCGCACGACCACGCGCCGTCGTCCGTTGAGCTGCCGCCCGCGGAAGGCGGCGTCAGCACGCGGATCTGCGAGGACACGTCTCGCAGCAGGTTCACGAGGAGATGATTCCTGGTCCAGCTCCACGACTGGAGCGCGGTGTGCTCGTCCGGCGCGAACAGGACGGTGAGCTCTGTCGATCCGCCGAGGAACGCCTCGAAGTTGGCGGCGAGCAGCGAGCCGCCCGCGTGTACGGCGCCGCCAATCTCCCAGTCGCGCTGTGGCCGGAACAGGATCCACGCGCGGTGCACGTCGATGTCCACGTCCGTGGGGACCGGGATCTCGAGCCACTCGTCGTTCCACCAGATCGAGTGCCGGACGTCGAAGAAGCTGATCCGATCGCTCGCGAGGAGCCGTTCGTACCCCGGGGTGTCGTCGAAGCCGCCGCTCGCCATGAGGTGGTCGGCGGGGACTTCGAAGATGACCTCGGCCTCGTCGAGCGTGCCTCCGCGGGCGAGCTTGCGCACGATCCTCGGGTACGAGGACGTGGTCACGGCGTCCTCGCCGAGCGTCGAGGAGACGATGAGCGTGTCCTCGTCGAACCAGTCCACGCCGCCCTTGGCCGCGGGCAGCGCGAAGCCGCCGGCTTCCGGGGCGATGAAGGCGCGGTCCTCGACGTCGTACTCGCGGACCGCCACGGCGTCGCCGCCGTCGGGGGAGAGCCGGACCATGCAGCGCCGCCACGACGTACCGTCGGCCGGGCGCAGGAAGCCGGCGCCGCCCCACACCCACTCGACGCCCTCCTCGGCCGCGAGCGCGTCGACGTCCAGCAGGACCTCCCACTCGGTCGACTCGCTCACGTAGCTGTCCCAGCGCGTGCGCCGCCACAGGCCCTTGGGATTCGCCGCGTCGCGCCAGAAGTTGTAGTACCAGTCGCCGCGCTTCGTGACCATGGGGATGCGGTCCTGCGAATCCATGACCTCGAGGATCTGGGCCTCGAGCTCAGGGTAGTCGCCGATCTCGAGCAGCTCCTCGGTCCGCGCGTTCTGCTCGCGCACCCATGCGAGCTGCGCCTCGCCGTGAACGTCCTCGAGCCAGATGTTCTCATCCACCGGTTCGCGGTGGGCATGGGTCAGGGTCTGCGCCGGATCCGTCATGCGATTCATCCTCGCATGGCCCCCCGACAGCGCAAGGGGCCGCCGCTATGCGCCTGCTGTGAGGGCCTCGGCCGGCGCGCGTTAAGCTCGGAAGATGACCCCGGGAGGAGA
>NZ_JBKZWT010000378.1:0-3166 GCF_047759905.1 Sinomonas sp. G460-2
ATCGGCGCGCGCGAGCTCGCCGAGATAGGGGCCGTTCACGAGATCGTCGCGGAGGGGCCGGGGTTCCTCGAACGCGTGGCGCTCGCGGCGTCGCGGCAGCTCAGGGCGCAGGGGGAGCCCGGCTGAAGGATGCAGTTGAGGGAGGCGCAGGCGCCCGGCACGCTCGGTGCCGGGCGCCCTCCCGTTCCCCGGGGAAACGCCCTTCCGTCCTAGACGCTCTGCCCAGTGTCTGGCCGGGCTCGGGCCGATCCGGGGCGGGTCGATCGGCTTGGAGTCCGCTGAGTGCAGCCTACGTCCGGCAACCGGCGCGATGGCAGCGCTCACGCTGTGCGAAGTGTTGGGGCGAGCGAACTGTGCTTTAATCTGCGTATGCATGCAGATAAGCAGATGTGTGGTCGCGATCCCGATTCGCAATACGTGAATCTCGCGGTCGAGATCTTCTCGATGCTCGCCGACGCGACGCGTGTACGGATCATCCTTGCGCTGAGCACCCGCGGCGAGCTGTCCGTGAACCATCTGGCCGACGTGGTGGGCAAGGCCCCGGCGGCAGTGTCGCAGCATCTGGCCAAGCTGCGCCTCGCGCGCGTGGTCACCGTGCGTCAAGACGGGACGCGGGCGTTCTACCGCCTGACCGACGAGCATGCCTCGCGGCTCGTGAACGAGGCGATCTTCCAGGCCGAGCACGCGCTCGGCGGCGAGCCGCGGCATCACCACCCCGTGGCCGATGAGCCTGCTCGTGAATCGGTGCCCCGCGAGTCGGTGACTCGCGAATCGGTGACTCGAGAGGCCGCCGACCGTCCCGCCGACCGTCCCGCCGAGCGGGCCGAGGAGGTGCGGGCGTGACGGCACAGGACCACGAGCACGGGCGGATCCCCGTGCCTGAGCACGCTGACGAGCACGGCCACGACCACCCGCATGACCACGATCACCCGCATGATCACGATCATGACCACGCGCACGGCGACGAGCACGAGCACGAGCACGATCACCCGCACGGCCACGACCATCATCACGGTGGTGGCGTCCTCGGCGCGCTCAAGGAATTCTTCGTCCCGCATACCCACGACGCCGCCGACTCGATCGACGACGCCCTCGAGGCGAGCCACGAGGGCGTCCGGGCGCTGAAGATCAGCCTGTTCGCGCTCCTCGGCACGACGCTCCTGCAGTTCGTCGTCGTCCTGATCAGCGGTTCGGTGGCCCTGCTGGCGGACACGGTGCACAACTTCTCCGACGCGCTCACTGCCGTGCCGCTCTGGATAGCGTTCCTCCTCGCCCGCCGCCCCGCGACCAAGCGCTACACCTATGGGTACGGCCGCGCGGAGGACCTCGCGGGGCTGTTCATCATCGCGGTCGTGGCGCTCTCGGCGATCGTGGCCGCGTGGCAGTCGGTCGGCCGCCTCATCCACCCGCAGCCGCTCGAGAACCTCTGGTGGGTCGTCGTGGCGGGGATCATCGGCTTCGCCGGAAACGAGGCCGTCGCGGTGTACCGAATCAGCGTGGGACGCCGCATCGGCTCGGCCGCGCTCGTGGCAGACGGCATCCACGCCCGAACGGACGGCTTCACGTCCCTCGCGGTCGTGGTCGGCGCGTTCGGCGTGATGCTCGGGTTCCCGCTCGCGGATCCGATCGTGGGCCTGCTCATCAGCATCGCGATCTTCGTGCTCCTGTGGGGCACCGTGAAGAGCCTGGGCCGGCGGCTCCTCGACGGGATCGAGCCCGATCTCGTGCACCGCGCGGAGCACGCGCTCGAGGCGACCCCGGGGGTCATGGGCATCGAGCGGCTCCAGCTTCGCTGGATCGGGCACCGACTGCACGGCACCGCCGTCGTCCGCATTGCGGTGAGCACAACCATCGGCGAGGCGGACGCGATCCGGCACGACGCCCGCCGCCGCCTCGACCGCGCGCTGCCCAACGTCGAGGACATCACGATCGCGGCCGGGGGCGGGCACTGAGCCCAAAGCCCGCGCCCGTTGCGCCGTCACGTCCGCAGGGTGCACACCCCGCGGGCGTGACGGCACAACGTGGACTGGCCGTTGGTGACTAGCCGTTGATGATCTGCGGGACGCCGAGGTGCTTGAGGCCCTCGGCGCCGAACTCGAGGCCGTAGCCGGACTGCTTGGCCCCGCCGAACGGGATGAGCGGGTGGACGGCGCCGTGCTGGTTGATCCACACGGTTCCGGCCTCGAGCCGGGCGGCGACCTCGCGGGCCGTGGCCTTGTCCGCGGACCACACGGAGGCGCCGAGGCCCACGCTGACCCCGTTCGCCATCGCGACGGCCTCGTCGACCGTCGAGTACTTGATGATCGGCAACGCCGGGCCGAACTGCTCCTCGGCCACGAGCGGGTTGTCGTTCGCGATGTCCGCGACGAGGGTCGTGGGGTAGAAGTAGCCGGGCTGGCCGGGCTCGGGGTCGCCGCCGAGCAGCACGCGTGCGCCCGAATCCTTCGCGGCCTCGACTAGGCCGGCGACGATCTCGAACTGCGCCTTGTTCTGCAGCGGGCCCAGGACGTTGGCCTCGTCGAGCCCCACGCCCATGGGGACGGCGCTCGCATACGCGGTGAGGGCCTCGCACACGGCGTCGTAGAGAGCCTCGTGCACATAGAGGCGCTTGAGGGCTGCGCACGTCTGGCCCGTGTTGATGAACGCGCCCCAGAACAGACCCTCGGCGATCGCGGCCGGGTCGGCGTCCGGCAGGACGATGCCGGCGTCGTTGCCGCCGAGCTCGAGGGTGAGACGCTTCACGGTGTCCGCCGAGGAGCGGATGATCGCCTTGCCGGTCGCGGTCGAGCCCGTGAACATGACCTTGCCGATCTCGGGGTGCTCGGCGAGGGCCTGGCCCACCTCGCGTCCGCCCGAGACGACCGTCAGGAGGCCCTCGGGGATCGCCTCGTTGAGCACCTTCACGAGCGCGAGGACGCTCAGCGGCGTGTATTCGCTCGGCTTGACGATCACGGCGTTGCCCATGCGGAGCGCGGGGGCGATCTGCCAGACCGTGATCATCATGGGCCAGTTCCACGGGCCGATCGCGCCGACGAGCCCGATGGGACGGTAGTGCAGCTCGGCGTAGGTCTCGCCGTCGTCCACCACGACCTCGGGGACGAGCGCCGTCGCGGCGGTGGCGCGCAGCCAGGCCGCGCACGCGCCCACCTCGAAGCGCGCGTTGGGG
>NZ_JBKZWT010000379.1:0-3137 GCF_047759905.1 Sinomonas sp. G460-2
GAGCGGCGAGTTCACCGCCCGCTGGGTCGCCTTGGGCGATTCCTTCACGGAGGGTGTCGGCGACCCCGACCCCGCGCGCCCGAACGGCGTCCGCGGCTGGGCCGATCGCGTCGCGGAGCAGCTCCAGGCCGCTGACGAAGGCTTCGGGTACGCCAATCTGGCCATCCGCGGCAAGAAGCTCCGGCAGGTCCTCGCCGAGCAGCTCGAGCCCGCGCTCGCGCTCCGCCCGACGCTCGTCACGGTGTACGCGGGGGCGAACGACATCCTCCGCCCCAAGGTCGACATCGACGCGCTGCTCGAGGAGTACGACGCCGCGGTCCTGCGACTTCGGAGCTCCGGGGCCCGCGTGCTGATGTTCACGGGCTTCGATGCGGGGGCGTCGAAGGTCTTCGGCGCGATGCGCGGACGCACCGCGATCTACAACGAGCAGGTCCGGTGGATCGCGGACCGTCGCGGCGCCACGCTCGTGGACTACTGGCGCTTCCACGAGTTCCAGGACTGGCGCATGTGGGCCGCGGACCGCATGCACATGTCGGCGCTCGGCCACGCGACGATGGCCAACCGGGTGTTGAGCGTGCTCGAGCACGAAGGTCTCGCGGACGTTCCCGAGGCCCCCGCGCTGCCGAGCCTGAATCTGCTCGGGCAGTTCCGGGCCAACGCGACGTGGGCGCGCGAGTTCGCCGGCCCGTGGATCATGCGCCGCCTCACGGGCCGCTCGTCGGGCGACGGCATGAGCCCGAAGTACGCGGACTTCACGCGCTTCTGAGCGTTTCGGCCCGGGCGGCCGCGGCGCCCCCGCGACGGAAGAGCTCCCGCGGGCGGCCTCGGCGGCGCCTCCGCGACCGACGAGCTCCCGCAGGCGGCGGGACGCCCTTGCCAGAACGCGTTAGCAAACGCTAACGTATTCACATGGCCGATCTCCTGGAAGTCGCAGCGGAACCGAACCGCCGCCGCCTCCTCCAGCTGCTCGCGGCAGGAGAGCGGTCGGTGACGCCGCTCGCCGAACACTTCACCGTTTCGCGTTCGGCCATCTCGCAGCACCTGCTCCTGCTCGAGGAGGTGGGTCTCGTCGAGGCCCGCAAGGACGGCCGGAACAGGCTCTACCGCCTCTCGCCGGACGGCATGGCCCGGCTGCGTGAGCAGGTGGCCGTGTTCTGGACCCAAGAGCTCGACCTGCTCGTGGCGGACGCCGAAGCGTTCGCGAGATCGTCACCGCCCGCCGCGCAGCCCCCCGACCCCCAGCTTCCGTAACCGACCCATCCCGAAGGGACCGTCATGCCGTACTCGAAGACCGTTTACCTCCCCGTCACGCCGGACCAGGCTTTCGACCTCGTCACCCAGCCCGAGCGCCTCCGCCGCTGGATGACCATCTCCGCCCGCGTTGACCTCCGGGCCGGCGGAGACTACCGCTGGACCGTCGTCCCCGGCGCCCACGCCGGCGGGACCGTCACCGAGCTCGAGCCGGGGCGCCGCGTCGCGTTCGGCTGGGGCTGGGAGGGCAGCGAGGAGGTCAGCCCCGGATCCTCGCAGGTCACCATCACGCTCGAGCCGACCGACGGCGGCACGAACGTCACGCTCGTCCACGCCGGCCTGAGCGCCGAGGAGGAGGCCAGCCACGCCGAGGGCTGGAACCACTACCTCGACCGCCTCGTCGCGTTCGTCGAGACGGGCGACGCCGGGCTCGACGCCTGGGGCATGCCCGGGGACTTCGACCAGGTCAAGAGCGCCGACGCCTCGTGGGCCGTCCTCTCTCGGGTGCTCGCCGCCGTCGGCCCCGAGGCCTCGGGCCTGGCCACGCCGTGCAAGGACTTCGACGTTGCCGCGCTCACGAACCACCTCCGCGGCAGCATCACGGGGATCGGCACGGCGCTCGGCGTCGCGCTCCCGGAGGACGACGCCGCCGCTCCCACCGAGCTGCGCATCGCCGCCGTCGCCGAGCCGACGCTCGAGGCCTTCGCCCGCCGCGGCCTCGAGGGCGAGCTCGACATGGGCTTCGCGGTCCTCCCCGCGACGCTCGTGGCGAACATCCTCAACCTCGAGCTCCTCGTCCACGCGTGGGACTACGCGATCGCGCTCGGCCGCAAGCTCGACGTCTCGGCCGAGCTCTCGGAGTACGTGCTGGGCCTCGCGAAGGCCACGATCTCGGACCAGGTCCGCGCGAATGGCTCGTTCTCGGACGCGACGATCGTCGAGGAGTCGGCGCACGCCCTCGATCGCCTCGTCGCGTTCACGGGTCGGGTGCCCGTCCGTGGTTGACGTCCTGACGTCGGAGGTCATCCGGCGGCCCAGAGCGGACGTCGCGGCCTACGCGGCGGATCCCGACACGGCGCCCGAGTGGTACGTCAACATCGCCTCGGCCGTGTGGCGCACGCCCAAGCCGCTCGCGGTGGGCAGCGAGGTCGAGTTCGTGGCCCGCTTCCTCGGCCGGGACCTCGCCTACACGTATCGCGTCGAGGAGTACGTCCCCGGCGAGCTGCTCGTCATGGCCACGGCGCAGGGCCCGTTCCCCATGCGCACCACGTACACGTGGATGGACGACGGCGAGGGCGGCACCGTCATGACCCTCCGCAACGCGGGGGAGCCGAGCGGCTTCGCGGCGGTGGCGGCGCCGTTCATGGCGTCGATGATGCGGCGCGCGAACGTCAAGGACCTCGCGCGGCTCAAGGAGATCCTCGAGCGCCACTGACGTTCAAGGGTCACCTAACGCGGGTGTTCTCCGATTCAGGGGTCACCTCCCGCGGGTCCAACCCACGGGAGGTGACCCCCGGACGGAGGCCAACCCACGGGAGGTGACCCCTGGACGTTGGGGCGGGCCGAGGTCAGGCCGCGCGCGGGGCCCGGAAGCCGCGCGTGGCGAGGAGGCCGCCGTCGCGCTTGACGGCGAGCACGTCGATGTCCCACTGGGTGGTCGCGTGATCCAGCGTTTCGCGCCCGCCCGCGACGATCGCGGTCGCGAGCACGTCTGCCGTCACGATGTCCGCGGCGGCGACGCTCACCTGGACGAACTCGGGTCGCGTGCCGCCCGCGGCCCAGATGTGGTCGCCCCGCTCGGCGCTCCCGGACGTCGCGAGCGCGAGGCGAGCACCCGCCGTCGTCGGTCGCTCCCCGGAGCCGGAAGCCGCATCGGGGTTCACGGA
>NZ_JBKZWT010000038.1:0-21669 GCF_047759905.1 Sinomonas sp. G460-2
GCGCACTCAACGGCAAGCCCCCGACCAGCCGCCTGCAACCAACCTGATGGCCGGGTACAACTAGAGCGGGACAGATGGCGAAATAGCCACACACTCTTGGGTGGCGTCACCGTTGCGACAAACGAGGAGATAGACAGCGGAGGTGCCTCGCGTGTCCGCTTCTCGAGCGGGGAGCACAAGCCAGGAGGTTGTGGTACACCTCACCCTATTCGAAGGCCTCCAAATCGTGCTCGTGGGCCAGTCGTTCGATTCGGTAAGTCCGTCCCCTCACCGGGCGATACGGCGCTGTGCCGGGAGATCGGACAGCTCCGGCGAGACGTCGGCCTGGTCAAGAATGTGCGACATCTCGCGGGCTTCCTCCGCCTGTCACGGGACGATCGTTATCGGACTGGGCAACCGAGACGTGCTTGAATTTGCCCGGGTCTTGGCCTTCTGTGGAGCCTTCGTTCTGTGTAGCTCGGCGCTTTTCCGTACACACGGCGGTAGTCCGAATCGTATTGACGACGGCCGACCAGCCAGTAGAGCATCCGTGCGAGAGCCGGGACGCTCTTCTTCATCCATGTGAGGCGCTCCTCGGGTGTGAAGGGGTCGAGGACGTAGCCGAGCTGAATCATCGGCCGGTTCTTTGGAAGGCTCGTGAGCCCGTGTTTCCCGAAATCGTCCCATTCGCGCTGGCTCATTGTCGGCCCCGCGACCGGAAGGATCTGGTCCTCTTCTTGACCCAGATGCGTTGCGAGGGCGACCCGTACGCGGTCTAGGATCTCGGCGACTCTGTCCCTGGTCGCCGGGTCGGCGGTGTTCTGCCACGCGAGCAGCACGGCCTCGAGTTCGCGGAGAACCACCGCCACCGCCTGATGCCGTGCTTTCATCTGGGCTACGTGGAGCGCACACGCCGGCGAGCGTGATTCGAGTGTGTCCCACAGCAGGTCGTCCTCGGTGGCATGGTGATTGTGAAGCGCCTGCGCGAACTCCGATACATGGCTTCCGATCACGGCCGAGCGCTTGGTGTCGCCCGGGGGCACCGCCCGGACGAGCTGTGGCGCGTCCGCGAACCAGCGGCGGAGCATCCGGTGGACTACGAGCATCCCGCTGGTGTCGCATCCTCGATCCTCGCCGGTCGGTGGGGTTCCTTCACGGGGCAGTCTGGCGGCCATTGGGCCCTCCTTCGCTCTGAAGTGTGCAGGATCTGCGCTGGTCAGGTCGTCCGTGCGCGGTGCGCCAATTGCCTGGGCGCTCCCCGGGGGCAGGGCGGGTTCCGCCCGGCGGTCCGGACGATCGCAGGCGACGGAAAGGCTGCGCCCCCGTGCCGGGCTAATAGTGCAGCCTGTAGGGGAACCGGATGGTCACTGGTGCGTGCAGCTGGGAATCCGCTGTGGCCGAGGGTGCGGTTGCTGGCGGGGCTGGTGCCGGCGGGTTCCGTGTGCTGGCCTGCCCGCCGGCCAGTGCCATGGCTGCCAGGAGGGCGGCCGAGGCGACAAGCGCCGCGGCACCGGGCCAATGTAGATGGGGTCTTGGAAGCGAAGCGCTGTGCATGGGGGGCACCTTCTTTGCGTGAGCGCGCCCGCCCAGTGACGAAGGGGGCCGGCTTTGGGGTGCGAGGACCTTCGGGACGGACACCGCTACTTGTCCGAGCCATCGCAGTCCTCGCACCCTTCGGCTCCCTGCCGGGAGGCGAAGCGAGGCGCCTTGGGGGCTGCATGGGCTGGACCTCCGGTTGGCGCGTCCTCTGCCGATAACCATCATGGACGGCCCTTGAGGTGAGGTGAATACGCACTTGTGCGTACCCGCCGGCCGACCTAGCCTTGGTCGGTCAGGCCCCGAGCGAACGTCCACAAGGCGAAACGATGGAACCCATAGCCGACCTCGCCGCCCAGCTTGCGCATCTAGCCGACCGCACCGAGTATCTGGGCGCGGCAAGCGAGCTGCTCCTGAAGATGTTCCCGGCAGATAGCGCGGCTCGGATCGCCGTGGACCCAGCCGCCGGAACAGCCGAGGCTCTCGTCTACCCCGAGCACCAACGCGCAGCCGTCCCCGGAGAATGGCGCGAACTCTGGGACGACCACCCGATCCTGCTCAGCTGCATGAGGGACACGGCCTCTGGAATGTGGCGTCCGCGCCGCCTCAGCGATCTTGTGACCGACCGGGAACTCTACGCCACCCGTGCGTACAAGGTGGGCCTGAGTGCGCTGGGTTCAAACCGGCAGCTATCGTTCCTCACCGCTCGAAACGGCCGGACCAGCATCCAGGGCTGGTCGTTGAACCGCTGGAGCCATGACTTCACGGACCGCGAAGTCGAACTCTCCGGCTACGTCCAGCCCATCCTGCGGCTCCTGGACGCAGCCTACGACGATGATGGCCACGAGGCCGCCGAGAAGAACGCCGCAGCCGCCTATTCGCTGACCGCGCGGGAGCAGGAAATTCTGCGCCTGGTGGGCAGAGGGCTCACCGCAACCGCGATCGGGCACATCCTGGGCATCAGCCCGAGAACTACCAGCAAGCACCTTGAAAATGCCTATGCCAAGCTCGGATGCAACAACCGCATCGACGCCCTCCGGACGCTTCACCTGTTCCTAGAACCGCCGCCCTAGGGGTTGCCACGGTCGGGAGCGGCGATGCCCGTCAGGCCCCCCAGGGTGAATCGCACGATGCGGTCGGCGAGGGCTTCGCTGTCCGCTGCGTCCAGACCGAGCCCGGGGAAGAGGGCGTCCAGCGTCGGGCGGTCGCAGATCAGCAGCATCAGGAACGGCGCGGCGACGCTGAGGCATGCCGGCGCGACGTCCGGGTGATCGTCGGGCAGTCCGGTCAGTTCGCTGACGAGCGCGCGGAGGAGGCGCCCTCCCGGATACATCCCCCTGAGCCTCAGGCCGTCCCGTATCGACGCAGGGGCGACCAATTCGCGTGCGATGACCCGCAGCGGCCAGGACGCTGCCGCCGGGCCGGTCAACGCGCCCACGACGACGCCCGTGAACGCCGAGAGCCGGTCTGGGGCGTGACCGTCGGTGGCGTCCATCGCCGAGGAGATCGCCTCGATCGTCACCAGGCGGCGTGGAATTTCTTCAAGAACCGCCTCGTACAGGCCGGCGATGCCCCCGAAGTAGTAGTTGACAGCGGCGGTGTTCGTGCCCGCTCGATCGCAGATCTCCTTGCTGGTGGCCCGGTCGAAGCCTCGCTCGGCGAAGACCA
This sequence comes from Sinomonas sp. G460-2, assembly GCF_047759905.1. NCBI lineage: Bacteria > Bacillati > Actinomycetota > Actinomycetes > Micrococcales > Micrococcaceae > Sinomonas > Sinomonas sp. G460-2. The sequence goes on from NZ_JBKZWT010000038.1 coordinate 3,184, forward strand.
GACCGGCGGTCTCCAGCAGTCTGCCCCGGGTGCCGGGATCGTCTCGGCGAGGGGAGCGGGGGGCGAGTCGTGCCATTCGGTGCGGGTCCTTCCTGCGGGCGATGGATAAAATCTAACATTGAAATCCAGATTTGACATCTGGAGGGCCCCGGCGTAATCTGTGCGTGTGCGCCGGGGCGTCCCCCGCCGTCCGGCGGGGGACGAGAGGACAGTGCGATGAAGAGTCCAGACCGCGGTTCGGTCACCCGCGAGAGCTTGTTGGCCAGGTCCTTCCCTGCGGTCACGATGGCTGTCGGATTGCTGGTCGCGGTGTCTGCCGCACTTCACTCCGTGCTTTCCATCCGCACGGCATACGTCGAACGTGGCGGCTACGACTCGCGCCTCTCCCAGATGCTGTGGATCGGCTGGACGAGCTTCGTGCTTGGCGTCGTCATGGTGGTCGGAGCGCGGGCCTTGCGATCCAATAGCCAGGTCGCCTTTCGGCTGTGCACCGGCGCCGCCGCCGTGTTCCTGGTCTGCACCGCCATCCTCGCCCCCGCGCAGCCGGGTTTCTATGCCGGCCTGCCGATCTACGGCGGCTACCTTCTGCTCGCCGCCGCCGTCCGCGCCAAGGTCAGGGAAGCGGCCGATGCCTAGCTTCCGCAGCGCCATGCAGTAGCCCAGGTGGGCGGCTTCATTCCGGGCCGGGCACGCATGCGGTCGCTGGCCCGTATCTGGCCAGACAGTGCCAGACTTTCTTCAGCTGCTGGGATCGTGGGCGCCCAAGCAGTGATTCCGGATTTGGTGAGGTCACTGGGCTCGGCGACCTCCTCCGCCACGTTCAGGCTCACCGCGATGGGCGGGATGCTCACATCTTGACTCAAGGGCGAGCCGAAAGCCGGAGTGCCATTCGAGTGGACAGTCAAGGCGTTCGCCGGCGGATTCGATTCCGGTACCGCGGCAGGACGGATCGAGACCGATTGATTCGACGTCCCCGATGGCCCCGTGCGACGCTCTGATCGCTCCGCTGCTGGCGTCGCCGCCCGAGCCGGTCGGAGCGCGCAGGATCGTGGGGCCGGACCTGGTGCCAGCCTGAACGGACCGGGGCCCTCGGGACACGGCGGCCCGGGGCTCCCCAACGCCGGCCGCAGTCCTTTGGGGGAGGCCTCGGCGGGCTACTCGGACCCGATGCCAGCGGTTCAGGGCGCGGGCGGTGCCCGGTGACTCTCGATCAGCCAGACGGCCATCTGTCGGGCAAGCCGGGCGGCCGTGGGGTCTCCTTCGGTGGCGGAGACGATCGAGCCCTTCATGAGGATGTGCCAGGACCTCGCGAATCCTTCCGGGTCTCGCAGTCCGGCCTCGCGTGCCAGGACTGCGAGGTGGGTGCGGATGCGGGCCAGGTATTCGATGCTGGCCCTGCCGAGCGGGTGACCGGGGCCCATCTCGACCAGGACGTTGATGAACGAGCAGGCTTCGAAGTCCTCTCGGTGGAACCACTCGTCGAAGACGTCGAAGATAGCGAGCAGGGCCGACTCGCCGCCCCCGCCGCGCCGGCGGGCCTCGGCCACGACCGCGTCGGTGGTCCAGAGCCGGTCGCGGCGTTCGAGGAACGCGATGGCGAGTTCGTCCTTGGAGCGAAAGTGGCGGTAGAAGGTGGCTTTGGCCACACCCGAGCGGGCGATGATCTCGTCGACGCCGACCCCGCGGATCCCACGGCGGGCGAAGAGACCGTAGGCGACATCGACGATCCTCTCCCGCGCAAGGGGCGGCCCCGTGGTGGGCTGCGCCGGGGCGGGGGTCGCGTGGTCCATGCTCTATGGTAGGCCCGGCCCCCGGCCCGGTGTCGGCGAGCGCACCTTCGTATCTTGGGCAGTGTGCGCCGCGGACGCCGGAGTTTCATCGCGTCGGGTATCCGTACATCCACCGGTCTGGAACAGCGCCGGCTTCACCCGATTGGGTCGGCCATGCGATCGAGGGCTTGCTTGCCGGCGCTGACTAATCTCACCCTTCAGCGGTCCGATCGGGCGCCATGGCGTTCAAAAAGTCGGACCTGAATTGCAGAATTGCCGCGGCGTTGGAATCACCGCCATTGGGTCAGTAGATCGACGTTGTGGTCCCCAGGGAGGATGTCTTGGCAAACAGACGGAGAATAAAGATGGACAACAGATCGGGCGGGCCGCTGACGTCACGATCACGGAAGAAGGGAGAGACTGTGAGCAGCGCTCCCCTCGGGCCAGCCGGCGCGACTGCCTGCCCGGGCCAGGCTGGCCTGCCTCCGACGGCGGTGGTAGGTGCGCTCGATCCACGTCACGATCGCCGTCCGCAGTTCCTCGCGGTGGCCCAGGGGCGGCGGTCGAGGTCGAAAGCAAGCACGAGGTTCATGCGGTGGGGGTCCATTCTTTCCCGTAGCTGTAGCTGCTGGTGGGGTCGGTGAGGGCTGCTCGCGCCGCGGTGGCGGGTGCGAGCTGCTGGACTCTCACTGTGGGGCCGTCGGGGGTGTTGCGTTCGATGTCGACGTAGGCGACGTCGAATGGGGCTTCGATGAGTGCGCCGAAGGCGATTTGGAGGATGTTTCCGCTGGCCTTCGCCGCTCGGACGTGGAGGTGGCCGGTGAAGGCGACCGTGGGGCACCCGGAGCTGTGAAGCGCTCGCTCGAGGTCCGCGCGGTTGATGAGGTCTCCGGCGTACTGGAGCCCCGCGGCCGCGCATTCTTCTTCCAGGGTCAGGATCGGGTAGTGGCTCAGGACGACGGCGAACTGGTCCGGTGCGGGGATCCGGGTTCCGGCGTACTCGCCTTCGGTCTCCCCCGGAGTGAGGCCGACTCCGTGGATCGGGATTCCGCTGGCCGTCAGGGAGGCGCGCACCGCGTCGACGATGCGGTGTCGGCCCGTGGGGAGGGTGTCGAACGCGTCGGCGAGGCTGTCGCGAGAGGGTGGGATGTCGTGGTTGCCGGGGACGAGGAGGATCGGGCAGAACGCTTCGGCGACGGTGATGTCGAAGAAGTCCTTCACCGAGGGCCCGTCCCCGAAATGCGTGAGGTCGCCGAGGACGACGAGCACGTCGGGGCCGTGCCGTCGCAGGGTGCGCAGGGCCCCGGCGTAGCGCGCGGCGGCGGTCTCGAACTGCAGTTCGGTGTGCCAGGGGAAATGCTCGGTTCCGGCGGGGGCGAGGTGCGTGTCGGTGATGACCCCGATTCTCATTGTGTGCCTCCCTTTGACCCAGAGTTCAGCGGCTTGGGCAGGGGCAAGGGCGCTCCTTCTCGAACCCCACACAGGTCTCCTACCCCCGGGCCTGCAACCTCAATCCCGGAAGGCGGCTCGCTCGCCGCGGCCGGTGCCGGATTCGCCGACGAGGAGGCCTGGACGTTCGACCCGCCCGGCTGGGGAGTCGTCCACAGCGGTCCAACTGCGCGCCGCCCGCCCGACCCACTGATCGAGGACCTCCAAGTCGCTTACGGACACCAAACCTTCCGGCCGGGCCGGGACAGCTAGACGGGGGCGCCGTTGTTGTAATAGGCGGTGGCCACACCCGTTGAGGCGTTGAAGATGATGTACCCGTACTGGAAGTTGCTCCGCTTGCCCACCGGGTCGTTGAGCTCGTCCGAGATCGGATAGCCCAGAACGCTCCGCTCGTAACCGAGGGAGGCCCACTTGTCACGTATCACCCCGCGGACGTCGTGGGCGCCGGTCGAGGGCGTCCAGTAGATCGATCCGGTCTGGAACGCGTTGTACCGGCCGATGCCGTCCGGAGTACCCGACTCGTCCGTTGTCGGGAAGCCCATCGCCTGCTCCCAGCCGAGCGTGGCCCATTTGTCGTGGATCGCACCATGCACCTCATGGGCACCCGTCGCAGCGGTCCAGTAGATCGAGCCATCCTTCTGGAAATGGTTGTACCGCCCGCTGCCCCACGGTGAGTTCGGCGTCGACGTCTCGTCGGTGATCGCCGCACCCAGGAAGCCGGAGGAACCGCCGACATTGTTGTACTCGGTCAGGATCGCCCCGCCGACGGAGTAGTTGCCGGCGTAGTGCACCGTGAGCTCCCCCACCGAAGTGAACGTGGAGGTCCCGCCCGGCGTCCCGACGATCCGGATGCCGTCCCCGGCGACCGGGTCGAAGCTGAAGATATAGCTGGCGTTGTTCCCTCCCGCACTGCTGGACGGATATCCCGGGGTGCTCCAGGTGCCGGTGACATCGCTCCAGGTGTTGAGGTGCCTGACCTGGACCCGGAGGCCGGAAGCGAACCAGCCGCCGTCCGGGAACATGGTGCCGGTCGTATACATGAGCTGATTCATCGTGTACTGCCGCGGCCACGTGTAGCCCCACCAGCTCGCGTCCGTGCCCTTGACTTCGTTGTTCCAGTCGTCTTCCGAGTTCCCGTAGTTGCCGTCGTTGTAGTACGTGTTGTTCCCGAAGTGCGCGACGCGCTCGATCGGCACCGTGCCTGGAACCTGCGCGAGGTTCGTCGTGTTGCTGACGCCGTTGGCTGGAGCCGCTGTCGGTGCCGTGGTCAGGGTCAGCCTGCGCAGCGCGAAGTTGTACACGCTCGTCCCGCCGCCACCGCACGGGCAGACGTTCGACTGCAGGTACATGGTCAGGCCGTCGGCACTGAGGAACTTCGACGGGATGGTCGTCGCGTAGCCGCCGTTCTTGGTCTGGGTCCACGGGTAGCCGCCGAAGTCTTTGGTCTTGAAGTGGGACCAGGGGCCGTAGGGGGTGGGGGACTCGTAGAACTCGTGCGTGTACTCCGTCCACGACGAGTAGATGTAGCGGTTCAGCGGTTTGTCGTACAGCACCCCGCCCTGCGCGAGGACGGTCAGATTGTTGACTCCAGCGCCCAGCATTGTCGTGTAGATGCGCCGGTCGTCGTGCAGTACCGCCTGCTTCGCGTTGATGTCCGAGGACCATGTGGGGGCGCTGCCCGACATTCCCGTGTAGAACTGCCACGTCGACCGGTTCTGGATGCTCGCGTTCGGCACGCGGGCCAGATACAGGTCCACCGGATCCGGCACCGTGTGGTCGAACGAGGTCCTCCAGTTGTAGTCGAGCCCGTAGACGTACACGTACCCGTCCGGCGCGTTGGCGTTGTTCTGCCCGAAGTCAGCGAAGAACATCGTCGTGAACACGTGGTTCGAGAACATCGGCGCGCTGTGGTCCCAGGTCCACGTCGCACCGTGGTCGGTCGACTTCGCGATCGTCGCCGCAGGGGCGTCGTTGAACGACTTGCTCAGGTCCTGCACGGCGAGATACATGGTCCCATTGACACAGACCATGCCTGTCGGCTTGCGCGTGTAGTTCCCGCCGGCCGTCCACACCTGGCCCACTGCGTCGCCCTGGGAGACCGTCGAACCGGTGATGTTCGTCGGGCCGCCGATGAGCTTGCTGACGGAGACGTCAGAGGAGACCCCGCCGAGGCTGAAGCCCTTGCCGTCGCCGTTGGCTGCGTAGAGGTTGCCGTCGTCGGCCCAGCACGACGCCCAGAGGTCACCGTCGCTCTGGGTCTGGATGGTGGAACTCTCCTCCTCGGACTTCGTGGCGAAGAAGGTTCCTTCGGGCGGGCTGACGCTCGCGGCCGCCCGCAGCGCCACTCCCGTCGAAACTAGGCCCGCGCCCAGGAGCGCGGTCGCGGCTATCGCGGCCAGCCTGACCTTGTAGGTTCTCATGCTCACTTGCCCTTTCGTTGATTACTTCGATGTAATCGATTACACAGAAAATATTCCGACAAATTTGGGTTTTCAATGACGAGTTCGGTCGCTGTTGGAGAACGATTTGAAATCGTTTGCAGCGGCCAACCCGGATCAGTGCATCGCGGAGACAGTGGAGAAGTCACAGCCGAGCGGCCGGTTGGACGTTGGCGACGCCGTTGCCGGTCTCGTCGCTGTTGGTCAGCGCCACAGGTCCGATCCTCGCGGGGGATCGTTCAGATCGGGTTCGGGTGTAGTGGTCGCGTTCTTGGGTGAAGCCGAAGGGGACCTCGTCGGTGACTTCAACTGTGTAGGAGTCGCAGCCGTGCCGGGTGAGCAGGACACCGTGGGACCTGCCCGCGAGAGCATGGCCGATCGCCCGTTCGACGGCCTCGCCGAGGGCGGCATCGAGGCCGGCCTGGCTCTCTGCGGTGATTTGGAGGGCAAACCGGGGGTCTTGGGTCATCGGGGGTTCTCTGCTCTCTTGGGAAAGGCTCCATGAAATGGTTGCGGCCAGGCTGGGACTGGGCGTGCTCTGGCGGGCGCCGCACGGGTCTGGGCGCGGAGACGGTTTCCGGACGGATCGGCCGCCCGCGGACAGGGGCGACTTCAACGCGCCGGCAGTGCCCTCGGGTGTTGTGGCCGAGCCGACGGATACCGCGTGGCCGTCACGTGATCGGCACCGACGCGTTCGCGGGCGTTGTCAGGGCGGGGGCCCTACTTCATGCCGGATGTCTTGAGCGAGTCGATGAGCCATCGCTGCCCCACGAGGAAGACGACGATGGTGGGGATGGCGGCGAGCACCGAGCCGGCCAGAATGATGTTCCAGGAGGACGAGTACTGTCCCTGCAGGCCGGAGATCCCCAGCTGGATGACGTCGAGGCTGGGCGTTCGCGTGATGGTCAGGGGCCAGAGGAACGAATTCCAGTTGGCGAGGAAGAACAGCACGGCCAGGGAGGCCAGGATCGGTCGGCTGAGCGGGAGGATGACGTTCCAGTAGAGCCGCGGGTAGCCGCACCCGTCGAGCTCGGCGGCCTCCTCGAGCTCCTTGGGGATGTTCAGGTAGTACTGGCGGAGCAGGAAGATGCCGAAGGCGTTGAAGATCGCCGGGAGGATCAGGCCTCCGAAGCTGTCGACCAGTCCGAGCTGCTTCACGATCAGGAACAGCGGGACGAGGATCACCGGCATGGAGACGAGCATCGTGGAGAGCATGAGGGTGAAGCTGAGGTCCCTTCCGGGGAACCGCAGCCGCGCGAGCGCATAGGCCGCCATCGAATGGAAGAGGAGCGCCGCGACGGTGACGGCGACCGAGACAATCGCGCTGTTGAGCAGGTACTGGGGGAAGGGCACCTCGGTCAGGACATACCGGATGTTCTCGAGGGTGAACGAGGACGGCAGGCCGACGGCGAACGTCGCGCCGGCGGGCTTGAAGGCCCCGAGGACGAGCCACAGGATCGGGAACATCGTCACGAGGGCCGAGACCCAGGCGAGGACGGATCTCACGATCGTGGACCGTCTGGCAGGGCTGTGCCTGCGTCTGGGCGCCGGTCGGGTGGAGCGGAGGATGGTCAGCGGCTTGGGCTGGACCCGGGTTTCAGTCGGCGTCGGCATTGAATCGGCCGCCCCTCGTCAGTTTCAGCATGATGATGGTGGCGACCAGCAGGAAGACGACCGTCAGGGTCGTGATGGCTGCGGCGTAGCCGTAGTCCCCGAAGTTGAAGGCCTGCTGGTAGATGTAGAAGACAACAGTGGAGGTGGAGTTGGCGGGGCCGCCCTTGGTCAGGATGTACACGAGGTCGAAGGCTTGGACGCCCGTCACGGCGGCGACCATCGAGGTCACGACCACGAAGAAGCTCGTGGGGGCCAGCAGCGGCCACGTGATCCGCCAGAACCTCTGCCATGCGGAGGCCCCGTCGACCTTCGCGGCGTCGTGGTACTCCTGCGGGATGTCGGTGAGGCCGCCCAGGAACAGGAACATCTGGTACCCCATGGTGAACCAGACGCTCACTGCGATGAGGGTGGCCAGGGCAAGCTGAGGGGTTCCGAGCCAGGACAGGTCGCCCAGGCCGAACGGTGCACTCATCTGGGGGATGATGCCCTGCTTGTCGACCAGCATGAACTGCCACAGGACGCCGATGACGACGAGGCTGAGCACGTTCGGCAGGAACAGGATGGCCCGCACGGCGCCCACACCCGGGAATTTGTCCTTGACGAGCACTGCGAGTGCCAGGGCGACGAAGAAGGTCACAGGCACGAAGACCAGGACCATGGTTCCGGTGACGCCGAGGCTCTTCCAGAGCAGGGCATCGTGGCCCATGCGTTCGAAGTTGGCGGTGCCGACGAAGGTGTAGTTGCCGAAGCCGTCGACCTTGAAGAAGGCGACCGCGAGGGCGAGCAGCATGGGAAGGCCGACGAAGATGGTCAGCCCGAGGCCGTCGGGGAGGACGAACAGCAGCCCGGCGAGGGCTTCGCGGCGGCCGTGCAGACAGGGTGTTCGGTGCCACTAGAGGATCGGAGCTCCGTTGTAGGACGAGAGGTACGTGTTGATGGTCGCCGCGGCGGTTCCCGCGGCGGAGGCGGCACTCTGGCCGCCCAGCTGCGTTGCCTGGATGGCGTCCGAGATGGCCTTGATGACCTCCGGTGGGTACCGCGGCTCGCCGCGACCGGTCGGAGCGACCTTGTCGACGAAGAACTTCATGTTCGGATCGGTGAACGCGCCCTTGGCGTCTGCGGCGGTCGTGACCGACTTGCGGACGGGGATGTTGGTCTTGACCACCGTGTTCCAGGTCCTCCCGCGCTCGACGCTGTCCGCGTCGGTGGACGCGAGTGCCCACGCGATGAACTCGGCAGCAGCGCTGGGGTTGCCGCCCTTCGCGTTGGCGCAGAACGCCCAACCGCCCATGACGCTGGTCGGCTTGCCGCCCGCGGGAACCGGAAGAGGGAAGAGGCCGTATTCGAAGTCGGGCGTCTTCTGCTTCAGGTCGGCGATCGACCAGATGCCGGTCTGCTGCATGGCCACGTAGCCGCTGCCGAGGTTGGCCGGGGCGTCGCCGCCGCCGGTTCCGAGGAACTTCTTCGGGGCAACGCCGCTGCCGATGGAATCGCCCCAGAGCTTGAGGGCGTTCTTGACCGGCTGGGAGTCGAAGGCTCCCTTCCCGTCCGGGCCGACCGGAGCGCCGTTGCCCTGCCACATGAACGGGTACCAGGTGAAGTTCTGGTAGAAGCCGGGCGTCGTTTCGAAGGAGACGCCGAAGCGCTTGCTCGTGGTCAGCTTCTTGGCCACGCTGAGGAGCTCGTCCCAGGTCTTGGGGACATCTGCATCCGTCAGGCCGATCTCCTTGAACGCCGCCTTGGAGTAGTACATCGCGAGGGGCTCGCTCTCCATGGGGACGGCGAAGATCTTGTTGTCGACCTTCCGCGTGTCCAAGGTGCCGGGCAGGAAGTCGGCGACCGCGTCGGCGCCGATCTTGCCGGTGAGGTCCTGGAGCACTCCGCCGTTGTAGTAGCGGAGGAAGTCGCCCGGGCTGAGCAGGAAGATGTCGGGCCCGCTGCCGCTGGCGAAGGCGGTCTGGAGGGTGTTCCCCGAGATGTAGTCCGCGTTGGGAATGTAGCGGAGCTTGACCTTGACGTCGTGGGTCTTGTTCCAGTCGTCCGCGAGCTTGACGAACCATTGGCTCTGCGGGTTGCTGTCAGGGGCAGGCCCGTAGAAGTTCCAGAAGGACAGTTCTTTGGCGGAGCCGCCCCCGCTCGAAGCGGCTCCGACTCCGCAGGAGCTCAGGAGCGGCGCCGCGGCACCGAGGGCGGCGACGCCTGCACCGATCTGGAGGAACCGACGGCGGTCGAGGCTCCTGGATGCGGGCGGTCGCCCGGGGGAAGGGTCAACATCGGGTAGTTCGGATTTCATAACGCACCTCCATTGGAACGCGGGACAGATTTTTCGGCGATCAGCTGCTTCAGCTGATGGGACCGGATTCGGCATCGGGCGCGCTGCCGTTCGGATGCCCGGGCAATGCCGGGCGGCTTCGGGCGCGGCCGATGGACTTGGTTGCAGTCTGTGGATCTTCTCGTTTGCCGGACTGGTCCGGCCCTCTCTCCTCCTGTTCAGACAGCGGTGTAGCCGCCGTCGATGTTCAGAATGCTTCCCGTCATGAATGACGACGCTTCCGAGGCCAGGAACACCGCGGCCGCTCCGAGCTCATCGGGAGTCCCCGGCCGGCCCATGGGAGTCATGCGCATCCAGGTTTCGATCTGGTCGCCGCCGGCGTCGAAGAATGGCTCCGTCAAGGCCGTCTTCATGTAGCCAGGGGCGATGCTGTTCACCCGCACACCCGAGCCGGCCCACTCGACCGCCGCGCTCTTGGTGAGCATGATGACCCCGGCCTTCGAGGCGTTGTACGAGGCCTGCGCCTGCGGGACGTTGGCGATCATCCCCGACATGGAGGAGATGTTGACGATGCTGCCGGATCCGCGGGAGACCATGCGGCGCCCCACCTCCCGGGACATCAGGAACACTCCGTCGAGGTTGACGGACATCACCTTTCGCCACTGCTCATAGGTCGAGTCCGTCAGCGCGCCGTGGAGGACGATCCCCGCATTGTTCACGAGGACGTCGATCGGGCCGGCGCCGTCTTCGATCTCGCGGACCGCGTCCGAGACGCCGCGTTCGGAGGTCACGTCGACGGCGACGAACCGTGCGTCCACACCGTGCCGGCTGCAGATCGCCTCTGCCGCGGCCGTGCCGGCCTCGGCGTCGATATCACAGACGACGACGGCGGACCCGGCTTCGGCCAATGCCTCGCCCATCGCGAAGCCCAGACCCTTGGCGCCGCCGGTGACGACCGAGAGCCGTCCGCTCAGCGACATCTTTTCCCTCAATGCTGTCTGCACGTTGGTCCCCTCAGGACATCGGTTCCATGGGTTCGCCTGCGACCTCGAGATCCTCAGCGCTGGGGAACTCGGGGCGATTGGCTGTGGGGCGGTCGAGGTAGAACAGGGCCACCGACGAGATGTCGTCCTGCAGCAGCCGGTAGCGGTGCCCTGCTTTCCAGCCGAGCGCTTGGATGTCGACCGTCAGGTTTTCGTGGAAGTGGATCGGATCGGCCACGTGCCAGCGGTACATCCCGAACCGCTGCTGGCTCCTATAGAGCCCGTCCGGCTTGAGGACCTGCGGCATGCCGAGGTACGGGGTGCTGTATTCGGTGTAGCCGCGGCCCGGGACGTCGAAGTTCCACGCGCCGCCGAAATAGTCCTCGGTGCCGGTCCCGCAGATGGTCGGGAAGCCTTCCTCGAGGTCGCCGTCGAGGTAGAACTTGATCTCTCCCTCGCCCCACCAGCCGGGGCTGTTGACGCCCCAGGCCATGTAGGTTCCTACGTAGTGCCCCTTGCCGTCGACGCCGGTGAGGATCGGGTGCGTCTCTTTCGAAGGCAGGGGGTTCGACCGGCGGTACTGGGCGTGGAGGTAGCCACTGCCCGCGACGTCGGTGTTCGTCTCGTAGGTGATCTGGTAATACACGGTGGCGGTCTGGTCCGCGAGGTTCTCCACGGTGAGCCGGGCCGACTTCTGGAAGGGCATGGGCCAGTAGGAGTTGAATCCGCCGTGCGGGTTGGCCGCGATCATGGCGGAGCTGACCTGGGCGAAGGTCCCCCACCCGTTGCAGAAGAAGTCCCCCAGCGGCACCTCGATGGCCGGGGCGTCCTCGCCGTCCCAGTAGGCGCGAAGGACGAGCGAGCGCCAGTTGTCGCGGTGCGTGGTCAGCCAGATGTGGGTGATCCTGCCGGGCTCGTCGATCGAGGCGAGCTCGAAGACCGAGCGCGCCTCGACGTCCACGGACGGGGAGACCTTCCACCCCTGCCCGAGCCCGGCGGCGCAGGCCGCTCCCGTTCCCTCAGTCGCGCGCCCTCCCCCGCCTTTGGCCCCGCCGAAGTTCTCGGGGCTGATGGAGCGGGTGTGCACATCGCGCAGGGCAGCAAGCCTGCCCACGTCCAAGCTCATATCGGATGCGTCCTTCGGTTTCTTCCGGCCCGCTGGGTCAGCGGCCACGATCACGGGTCGGGGCGGCACCCCAGGTGTCGTGGCTGCGCCCCAGTGCGGGCGAGGTGTCCCACGAGGAGAACTTGTACTCGTCATGTAATCGATTTCGACTACGCCACGCATCGTAACCTCGGTCACGTCGACAAGTAAAGCCCTCACTCGATCAGAGCGCAGAACGCCCGGATTGCAAAGATCTACGGGGTTTCCGGACAACCGGGTTTTCGCCTGCCAGCGTGTCCGGAACAGTGCCGGCGGGCCTCCTGGTCGCTTCGGGGCGTCCACAACGCGAATCTTGAGTAATCGTTTCCAACGGGCTAGCGTGTACTCCACCGCACGCTGGGGCGGATCCGAGAAGAGGGAGGAACCGTTCATGCGGTCGTCATCGAGGCAGGCTGTGCTGGCCGTGGACATCGGCACCTCCAGCAGCAAGGGCGTGCTGGTCGGCACGGACGGGCGCCTGCTGGGCACGGCAGTGAGGCCGCATTCGGTCGACCGCCCGGCGCCGGGCCAGGTCGAGATGGACGGCTGGACCTGGTGGGAGGAGTTCGTCGGCCTGAGCCGTGAGCTCACGGCTGGCGCCCCCGAGGCGGAGGTCGTGGCCGTCGGGGTCAGCGGGATGGGCCCGTGCGTCCTGCTCGCGGACGCGGACGGCGCACCGGTGCGCAGGGCGATCCTGTACGGCGTGGACACGCGCGCCACTGAGCAGATTGCGGCGATGACCGAGCGCCTCGGCGCGGAGGAGATCTTGGCCCGCTGCGGCTCGGCGCTCTCCACCCAGGCAGTGGGGCCGAAGATCGCGTGGGTGGCCGAGCACGAACCCGAGGCCTACGCAAGGGCCCGGATGCTGTTCATGCCGAGCTCCTGGCTCGCCTATCGGCTCACGGGCGAGTACATGCTCGACCACCATTCGGCTAGCCAGTCGGCCCCGCTCTACGACTCCTCCGCCGCGCAATGGCATACGCCCTGGGCAGCCCAGGCCGCCCCCGGCATCGACCTGCCCCGGCTCGCGTGGCCGCAGGAGACGGCGGGCGCAGTGACCCCCGAGGCCGCCCGGGCCACCGGCCTCCCGGCCGGGATCCCCGTGATCACCGGCACGATCGACGCCTGGAGCGAAGCTGTCAGCGCCGACGCCCAGAACGTCGGCGACCTCATGATCATGTACGGCTCCACGATGTTCCTCGTGAACACCGTCCCCCAGCGCCTCACTTCGCCCACCCTCTGGGGCACGGCAGGAGCCTTCGAAGGAACCTCGAGCCTGGCCGGCGGGCTCGCCACCTCCGGGGCGCTCACCGCCTGGATGAAGGACCTCTTCGGATCGGCGGACTATCCCGAGCTCCTGGCGGAGGCCGCCATCTCGCCGCCGGGGTCCCGCGGCCTCCTCGTCCTGCCCCACTTCGCCGGCGAACGGACCCCCATCAACGACCCCCACGCGCGTGGCCTGATCGCCGGGCTGACCCTCTCGCACAGCCGCGGCGACCTCTATCGGGCCGCCCTCGAGGCCACCGCGCTCGGCGTCAGGCACAACATCGCGGCGATGCGGGAAGCGGGCGGGCAGATCGACCGGGCGGTCGCCGTCGGCGGGGGCACCCAGGGCGGCCTCTGGACCCAGATCGTCAGCGACGTCACAGGCCTTCCCCAGACCATCCCCTCGGTGACAATCGGCGCAAGCTACGGCGCCGCGTACCTCGCGGCCCGAGCCGCCGGTGTGGAAGCCGACATCGCCGCCTGGAACCCGCCTGCCGGCGAGGTCACGCCCTCCCCGGCCGCCTCCGCCCACTACGACGAACTCTTCCAGCTCTACCAGCAGTCCTACGCGGCGACAGCCGAGATCTCCCACGCTCTCGCGGCCCGACAGGCCGCCTCCGATTGACCGTCCATCCCCACTACCAAACCCTCGAGCCCCACGAGCAAAGGAGCACCATGGCACCCTATGCCTTCCCCGAACTGCCGGCCTCGCCGGGGCCGCGCCCCCGCACCGTCTACACGGTCGCCTCGGGAGACCTGCGCCAGAGCGCCAACACCAAATGCTGGCCCACCCAGGCCCGGCTCGAGTCCGACTTCGCCGCGGCCGTCGAAGCGCTCGGCCACGGCGTCCAGCGCACCCACGCCGTGGACGAGGTCAAGGGACACGGGTTCATCGACAGCCAGCGGCACGGCATCGAGGTCTTCAAGGGCATCCCCCCCGAGGCGCCGCTCGTCGTCATCGAGGCCGTCTGGCAGTACTCCCACCACGTCCTTCCCGGCCTGCGGACCCACCGGGGACCGATCCTCCTGGTCGCGAACTGGGCCGGCGACTTCCCGGGGCTAGTCGGCCTGCTCAACCTTGCGGGGAGCCTGACGAAGGCCGGAGTGCGGTACTCGGCGCTGTGGAGCGAGGACTTCACCGACGAATGGGCGGTGGCAAACCTCAAGGGCTGGCTCGAAACCGGCACGATCGAGCACGACCAGTCGCACGTCCGCGATCTCCCGCCCCTGCCGGAGGACTCCGAAGAGGTCCGCCTGGGCCGGTCCCTCGCGGCCGAGCTCATGGCGGACAAGGCCATCGTCGGAGTCTTCGACGAGGGCTGCATGGGCATGTACAACGCGATCATCGACGACGAGCTGCTCAACCCGCTGGGGATCTACAAGGAGCGCCTCTCACAGAGCGCCCTCGTCGCCGAGATGGGCAAGGTGACCGACCAGGAGGCCGCCGAGGCCAAGGGCTGGCTCGACCGCGCCGGGCTCGTCTTCCACTTCGGTGCCGACGAGGCGACCGAGCTCACCGAGGCCCAGGTCCTCAGCCAGCTCAAGATGTACATCGCGGCCGTCCGCATCGCCGACGACTTCGGCCTGGACGCGGTCGGCATCCAATACCAGCAGGGCCTCAAGGACACCGTGCCGGCCAGCGACCTCGCCGAAGGACTGCTCAACAACGTCCAGCGCCCGCCCGTGCTCTCGCGGGACGGCTCGCGGGTGCTCTACGCCGAGAAGGCCCTGCCCCACTTCAACGAAGTGGACGAAGGCGTCGCGGTGGACGCCCTCGTCACGAACAGGATCTGGACCGCGATGGGCCTCGACCCCGCGACGACGCTCCACGATGTCCGCTGGGGCGAGGACTACGACGGCGAATTCGTGTGGGTCTTCGAGATCTCCGGTTCGGTGCCCGCATCCCACAACGGCGGCTATGCCAAGTCGTACAGCATGCGCCAGCCGCCGATGTTCTTCCCCCTCGGCGGCGGGACCCTCTCGGGCATCTCCAAGCCGGGCCAGATCGTCTGGTCCCGGGTCTTCATCATGGGCGGTGAGCTCCACGTGGACCTCGGCCTGGGGCACGTAGCCGACCTGCCCGCAGAGGAGACCCAGCGGCGACTGGACGCAACCGACCCGCAGTGGCCCATCATGAACGCCGTCCTCCACGGGGTCGGACGCGATCAGCTGATGGCCCGGCACAAGGCCAACCACGTCCAGGTTGTCTACGCCCCCGACCCGGCCACAGCCCGTGACGCCCTCCTGGCCAAGGCCGCCTTCTTCGACGAACTCGGCGTCACGGTGCACCTCTGCGGCCAGATCGATGGAATATAGCAGTATGAAGCCATCCGTCCCGGGAGGGGACGCCCCCGCGGCCCCTCCTCGAGAGCCTCTGGGCCACTCGATGAAGGCGCCCAGGATCCAAGACGTCGCGGCCGAGGCCGGAGTCTCCGTCGCGACCGTCTCGCGCGCCATGAACGGGGCAGGCTCGGTCAGCCCCGAGCTCAAGAAGCGTGTCCAGGCCGCGGCCCGGAAACTCGGCTACCGCCCCAACACGGTGGCCCGCAGCCTCCGGCGCCGGCACACGAAGATCTGGGCCCTGATCATCTCCGACATCACGAACCCCTTCTTCACGTCCGTTGCCCGCGGCGTCGAAGACGTCGCTCAGAAGGCCGGCTACTCCGTCATGCTCTGCAACGCAGACGAGAACCCGACCAAGGAGGCAAACTACCTCCAAGTCGCCGGCCAGGACCAGGTGGCCGGGGTGATCCTCTCCCCGCACAGCGCCCAGACCGACATCTCGGCCCTCCGGGACGGCTCCATCCCCTGCATAGTGATCGACCGAACGCTCACCGAGGCCGTCGACTCCGTGCTCGTCGACTCCCGCTCGAGCGCCAGAGAAGCCACCCTGCACCTCCTCGCCGAAGGCTGGGCGAGCCCGGCCTGCATCACCGGGCCCGAGGACGCAAGCACCGCCGTCGAACGCCGCAAGGGCTATGAGGACGCGCTCCGGGAACGCGGGCTCTCCGCCCAGGAGAAGACCCTCCACCAGCCCTTCAAGACCGAAGGAGGACGTGCCGCCGCGGCAGCCATGCTCGACTCTGACGCCCCGCCAGATTCCTTCTTCATCGCCAACGCCACCCTCGCCCTCGGCGTCCTGGCCGAGCTCGCCGAACGCGGGCTGCGCCTCGGCACCGACATCGGCGTCGTGACCTTCGACGAGGCCCCCTGGGCCCCCCTGCTCAACCCGCCCGTCTCGGTCGTCGCCCAGCCTGCCTACGACATCGGAGCCGAGGCGGCACGGCTGCTCATGAGCAGGATCGAGGGCCACGGCCCCCCGTTCGGACGCAAGACCACCCTGGCCACGACCCTCATCGTCCGAGCCAGCTCGCAGCGCCAGCTCCCCGACCCCTTCAGCGAAAAGGCCTCCTGAACCGGCGTGCCCCGTGCCGATCAATCGCCCGCCCCGCCCGTCCCTGCTCGACCATGCCCCTCTCCCCGTTACCGGATCCGCCCATTGGTGGGCGGTGCCCAAGTCCACCTGAGTGTCGCCCTGGCCGGCATCCGAGCCGCGTTTCCAATCCGCTCCCGGTTCCCGCTCCGAACGAGCTCTGCCAGACCCCTGATGCCGATGCGGGCAAGAACAGGGCAGCGCGAACGGGAATGAAGCATGAAGAGCATCCAGCGAGTGCGCATCCGCCGTGCCGAGCACGCCGGACAGCGTGCGGCCGCAGGTGCCTTGGGGGCGCTCCGTCCGCAGGCGGCTGCGACCAGCGAAGCCGGTGGACCGGTTGCCCTGCTCGCGCCGAGGGGTCCATCGCACCCGCAGGGCACAGTCCGTCCAGCGCCTCGTGGGCTGCGTGAAGTCCTGTAGACACTCGCTTTTGTGGATCGCGCCGCTGGTCGCGGCCTGAAGAGTCCGGCAGTCGCGGGCTCGTCAGTTGGGGTGGGCCAGCCAAGGGTGCGGTGGCGGCGTCGGCGGTTGCTGGAGACCCCACGCCACGTGCCCGGCCTCACGAACCCGACAGCCCTGGTGACGGCCCGCAACCGCGATCCACGGCCGGACAGGTCCCACGGGCAAGATCCCGGAGCAAATCGGCCGACCTGCTCAATCATGTAGGCCGCGGCGAGCCCATCCTGCCCCGAGGCTTTGGGAGGCCAAGGCTTGCGGGCGAGAAGCTCCGGGGATTCCGTAACGAGCGTCAAGCAGGGCATGCATGGCCGATGTAGCCTCGGAGCATGACCGACTCCGTCCTGTCCGTCCTGGTCGATGGCCGCGAACCGGACACCGACGCGCTCCTGCCCTTCACCCTGGCCAACGACGGGCATTTCACGGCGATGCAGGTCCGCGACCGCGCGACCCGCGGCATCGCCCTGCACCTGCGGCGGATGGCCGCGGCGCACTCCCGGTTGTACGGAACGGAAATCGATGCGGAGCGCGTCAGGTCGCTGATGCGGAAGGCGGTCCTCGGGCATCCGGACGCCTACCTCAGGGTGAGCGTCACCGAAACCGCTCCCGGACGCCCGCGAATCCTCACCGTCGTGCGCCCGCCCATCGAACCCGACCCACGCCCTGTCGCCCTGGTGCCCGTCGCCTCGCCGCGGGTGCTGCCGGAGATCAAGCATGAGGGCACGTTCCACCAGATCCAGCTGGCGAGGGACGCCCAGGCGGAGGGCTTCGACGACGCGCTCCTGGTCGATCCCGCAGGTCGGATCGGCGAGTCGACGATCGCGAACATCGCCTTCACCCGAGGTTCCGAGGTCTTCTGGCCCGACGGCCCGGCCCTGGAGGGCATCACCTGGCAGCTGCTCGAGCCCGCACTCGGGCGATATGGCTTCGCCTCGCGACGGGCCGAGGTCAGCCTTGCCGACCTGTCCGGCTTCCCCGCAGCCGTGCTGGTGAACTCCATAGGCGTGACCCCCGTGGCCCGCATCGGGGGCAGGGAATTCACAGCCTCGGCGGAGGCAGCGACAACACTTGGGCAGATCTACCGGCAGATACCCGCCGACCCCATCTAGCCACCGCGCCGGGAGTCGGCCGGGGCGGGTTTCAGGTCCGAAGGCGTTCATCCGCACGGACGTCGTTGAACCTCGGGCATCACGCCGATTGTCCTCGGGAAAGGGGGCGGGGGCCGCGTCCACTGCGAACGCGGCGGTCACCGGCGGAATCTGGGCTAGGTTGGCGGAGCCTCCGCGGAAGAATTGGTGGTGCTCGACGCGGCGGCCCACTGGCGTCCAGTTCACTGGTTCCTTCGGCACAGGGGCGGCCCTGCTCGGCTGGGCGTGTCCGTCGGGTGCGGCCCGAAGGTGCACCCCCCGGACCGTGAGCCAGCCGTTCTGCTTCAGTGGCCGGCGGCTGGAGTGGGCGATGAGGTCTGTCGGTTCACGACCGGTGCTGCGGAGCGGGGCAGGCCCGTGATCAGGACCGCTGCGACGATCAGGTGCATGAGTGCAAGGGCGAGCTTCACCCCGAGGGTGGTCCCGGCGCTCACCGGTGCCGCCAGGGACAGGATTGCCGCTGTCACGGCGATTGCCCTCCAGATGGTCCGGCCCTTCCCGGTGCTGGCCC
>NZ_JBKZWT010000380.1:0-3120 GCF_047759905.1 Sinomonas sp. G460-2
GGGCGTCGGGGCGGGCGGGGCGAGGAGCGTCTTGACCGTGGCCTGAACCTGGGCGACGTCCACGGTGTTGATGGACGCCCCCTCGGGCGACCATCCGAAGCCCGTGATCGGGAGCGTCGAGAAGGAGATGTTGCCGCCCGTGAGAGACGTGGCCTGTTGCGCGAGCTGGATGAGGTCCAGGCCTGAATCGACGGCGATGTTCTTGCTAACGGCGTCGAACACGCCCTGCATCTTGGGGATGTTGGTCAGCGTTCCGGCCTGCTTGAGCTGGTGGAGCACCGAGGCAATGAACGCCTGCTGGCGCCGCTCGCGGTCGAGGTCCGTGAAGAAGTAGCTCGGATCGCTCGTGTCGCGGCGCTGCCGGACGAACGCGACGGCCTGTTTCGCGTCGATCTGCTGGGTCCCGGCCTTGAAGTTCGCGCCGGAGAATGTGTCTTGCGTGGCACGGTTGACGCACACGGTGATCGGGGCGATGACCTGCGCGACCTGGTAGAACGCGGCCATAGTGACCTCGACGAAGTGGTCGATGTGGACGCTGCCGAGGAACTTCGAGACGGTCGCGATCTCGGCCTTGCGCCCGGCGTCGCGCGACGCCTGGTAGGTGGCGTCGTCGTTCGCTTTGCCCTGGGCAAGGAGGGTCTTCTGCTCCTCGGCAAGCGCGTAGCCGTAGGCCTCCTTGATCTTGGCCTTGAAACCGGCCCCGGGGAAGCCCGCCGTCTGGACGTAGTCGTCGCGCGGGATCGAGATCGCGGTGGACTTGGACCCGTCGGCCGGGATGTGCAGGAGCATGAGGACGTTCGAGTTGTACCCGCCCACGTCGTCGCCACCCGCGTGGAGCGCGTCGTAGACGTCGGCGGGGAGGGGCTTGCCGTCTTCGCCCAAGCGGGAGTCCATGCCCATGATGAGGATGTTGGTGTCGGCGGTGAGCTTCGGCACCGACTGGACCGTCTGGGACGGGTCCGCGAGGATATCCGAGCGGCGGATGTTCCCGTTGATTTGCGCGGCCGTCGCCCCCGCGTACGTGAGCCCACCGGTCACCACGACGGCGGCGGTGACGCCGACCGCGAGCAGGACTCTGGGCCAGACGGGGCGGACTCGGAACCGGCGCGCCACCTGGGCGTGCGGGCCGCTGCGCGGCCGGGGCGCGGACTGGGCGCGTGGCGGGAGGCCGTGTGCTCTCATCCCTTGTTCCTTCGTTGCTCAGTGCGCACCAAGGTTTAGGACGCCCATAACCAGAGTATGAGGGACACCGTACCCAGTGCCACGGACCTGGTCCAGAGACGTCATGAAGCGGGATGGCAGGGGCGCGGCCTGCGGATTCCCGCCGCGCCGGGGCGGCGCCGCTATTTTGTCGGTGGCTCATCCTAACCTCGAACCATGAGCGCACTTGCTATTGACGAACTCGTGTTTCGGGGGCCCGCACGGCCCTACATGGCGCCTGTCCTGGTCGAGGACGTGTGCGCCGACTGCGGTCGCGGCCTTGCCCTGTTCGAAGCCGTCCACTGCGCCGACTGCGCAGACCTCGCCTTTCACATGGAATGCCGGGACTGCGGGCGCGTGCTCCGCGATGCCGACGTCACGGCCGGCGCCTGCGCCGACTGCCTCGCGTAGCGCGGCGCCCGGAAGCAGCCCCGGCCCGGTAAGGTAGGTCCCGCCCCGGGTCAGGTGGGGCTACGCGTTCGGCGTATCCGCAGGTCAGAGAGGATTCGTCCGAATGATGGGACCCCACCACGCCGCGTGCGGTGCCGCCGCGTGGGTCGCCGTGACCACGCGGCTTCATCTCGATCTCGCCCTCGTCACGGTGCTGCTCGGGCTGGGCCCCGTGGGCTTCGATCTGGGCTGGCCCCTTCTGCATGCGACGCCGCTCGGCATCGTCGCGGGGGCGCTCGTCACGGCGGGTGCGGCCCTCCTTCCCGACGCTGACCATCGCAGCGCGACCATTGCACACTCTCTTCCGCCGGTCTCGCGATTCGTGTGCGAGGGCATCGGTGCCGTCTCGGGCGGCCACCGCAACGGGACCCATTCCGTCCTCGGCATTGCCGTCTTCACGGCCATCGCGTGGGCGGCGGGACTGTGGACCATGGAGGTGCCGCATTTCGGGCTCGTCCACGTGGGGGCGGGTCTCGTCTCGCTCCTCCTCGTGGCCTTCGCGGCCAAGGTCCTCGGGGTCCTGCCCGATGGCGTCCGGAAGCTCCCGTGGATCCTCGCCGTTCCGCTTGCGGCGTTCATCTCGTTCTACGCGCCGCACGAACAGAATTGGTTCCCGCTCGCCGTTGCCCTCGGCTCCGCCGTCCACATCGCCGGCGACATGCTGACCACGGGAGGCTGCAACCTCCTGTGGCCGATCGCTTTCCGCCGGCCGCGGCGCCTCTCGCGGGTGCCGATCGTCGCGTGGATGTGGCACCGGGGTGGGCACGTCGCGTTCCCGATCCTGGGGGACGCGGGCTCGTGGCGCGAATGGGTCATGCTCGTGCCGGTGAGCTGCTACGCGCTCGCCGGGGTGGCGAGCGCCCTCCTCGCCCTCGGGCGTGCGGGGTTCTCCGCTGTCGCCGGGGCGTGGGGGCTGGGCTGACTTTCGGAATGTCCATCGGCCCGGAATGTCGGCTGCATAGGGCAAAGTAGTTCCGTGACTCACCCTGCAGTTCCCGCTCCCTCCGCCCCAACCCCGCCCAAGGCCCCGGCACGCGTGGCACCCTCGCCGCGCGCGGACGGCCGCGACGTGGCCCAGAAGATCACCGCGACCATCGCGGCCGAGCTCGGTGTCAAGCCGTGGCAGGTCGAGGCGGCGATCGGGCTCCTCGACGGCGGGGCGACCGTCCCGTTCATCGCGCGTTACCGCAAGGAGGTCACGGGCACGCTCGACGACGCCCAGCTCCGTGATCTCGAGGAGCGGCTCCGCTATCTCCGCGAGCTCGAGGACCGGCGCGTGGCCGTGCTCAAGGCGATCGAGGAGCAAGGTGCCCTGACCGACCAGCTGCGCGGCGCCGTCGTCCGCGCGGAGACGAAGGCCGAGCTCGAGGACCTCTATCTGCCCTACAAGTCGAAGCGGCGCACGAAGGCGCAGATCGCGCGCGAGGCCGGGCTCGAGCCGCTCGCCGACGCTCTCATCGCCGATCCGTC
>NZ_JBKZWT010000381.1:0-3105 GCF_047759905.1 Sinomonas sp. G460-2
GGCGCGCCGCCTCGAGGGCTCGGACATCGCCGCCGAACTCGCCGCGACGCTCGCGAGGGCATCGGGCGCGGAGGATTAGGTATTCAGGATCTGCGCAGCGCGATGTTGTTGCACGCCTCGCACACGCTCTCGGGGATGACGCCCGCGGCCTGGAGCTTGCCGAAGATCCAGCAACCGAGGCAGAACCCCGCGAACGCCTCGAGCGAGGCCGCGACGATGAGCAGCCCCAGAAGCACCCACGCGATCGGGGCGAGCCCCACTGCCCACAGGATCGCGGCGGCCGTCGAGAGCACGGCGCCGATGGTCTGGGCGAAGCGCTTCGGCGGGCCCGCGACGAGGCGTGCGCGGCCGAAGCGCGGCGCGATCACGTGCACGGCGAGCCGCCCGACCGGCGAGTAGCGCGGGCCGCCCGCCACGCGGAGCCAGAACCCGAGGGCGATGATCCACAGCGGCCAGCCCCACCCCACGGTCAGTCCGAGCGCGAGAGTCACGAGGCTCAGCACCACGACGACGCCGGCGGTGGAGCGGGCGGCGTACTCGTTCACGGGATTCGGGAACTCGAACGCGCGCCGCAGGGCGCTGGTGCGGGTGGTCGCGGAAGCTGATCCGGTGGTAGTCACCGTCCCAGCCTAGGAACGGCAGCGCGCCGCGCGGAAGGAATGTTGCGCTGTACTACTTGTTACCTCGGGCTACTTTCCCCGGCGTCCCCGCGTCACGCGCTCCGGGCCGGCCACTCCCCGCCGAGCATCTGAAGGAACTCGCCTTCCGAGAGCACCTCGACGCGATACCCGGCGGAGCGCAGCTCAAGCGCTCGGCGGGCCTTGGAAGTCTTGGGCCCAGAGCCGCCCGCCGGGTTGCCCCTCGCGAGGTCGGCGGCGACGAAGCCGTCGCCGACCACAAGAAGCGTCGTGGCCCGCGTGACGGAGCTCGCGGGCTGGGCACCGAGCGCCGCAGCTTGGCTCTTCGCCTCGGCCCGCGTCATACCCAGGCTTCCCGTGAACACGATCCGGTGTCCGAACAGCGGGTGGGCGGGGTCTGCGGCGGCGTTCGCGGCCGGGTTGCCACCCTCCTCGGGCCACGGCGCCCACGTGCGCCGGCCCGCTGGAACGGGCGCCGCCGCGCTCGGTGCGGGGCGGACGACGGCGCGGAGAGCCTTCGCGGTGGGCGCAGAGAACTCGTCCCGGCCCGGGATGAACTCTGAGTGACGCGGGAGCGCGAGGTGGAGGGACCCGTAGAGCCCTTCGACGCTCGTCGCGCCGTGGCGCTGCGCAATGTCCACGAGGATGCCCGCGCA
Source organism: Sinomonas sp. G460-2 (assembly GCF_047759905.1). NCBI lineage: Bacteria > Bacillati > Actinomycetota > Actinomycetes > Micrococcales > Micrococcaceae > Sinomonas > Sinomonas sp. G460-2. Next base: position 1,295 of record NZ_JBKZWT010000381.1, read on the forward strand.
CGCGGCGGCGTCCTCGGTAGCGTCGTGGTGGTTCACGAGCGGGACGCCCGCTGCCTCCGCGACGAAGGGGAGCGAGTGCGAGGGCAGATCGTACGTGCGGCGCGAGAGCACCACGGTGCACGCGTAGTCGTAGGCGGGGGCTGCCATGTCCGAGACCTCGAGCGCCGAGCGGATGACGCCCAGGTCGAAAGCGGCGTTGTGGGCCGCGAGCACGTCGTCCCCGATGAAGCCGCCGATCTCGGCGAACAGCTCACCGAAGCGCGGGCGGCCCGCGACGTCGTCGGGCCGAATACCGTGGATCGCGACGTTGCGGGGGTCGAATTCGTCGTGACCTGCCGGAGGCCGCATGAGCCACGTGGCGGTCTCCACCGCCTTGCCCGAGCGGACCTTGACGAGCCCCACCGCACACGGCGACCCGCGGAAGCCGTTGGCTGTCTCGAAGTCGATTGCGGTGAAGTCCAGAGCCACGCGGCGAGCTTAGTCGCGCGAGGCCGTGCGGCCCGGGATCGCCACGCGCTCCGGCGAAGTCCGGCACAACGTCACGCGCAAAGCAACGCACGGGGCGCCGGTACCCTTGGAGGGTGATCCGTGCCGTGCTGACCGAACTCGCCGCCACCCTGCCCGCAGCCGTCCAGCCGAGGACTGCCTCATTCCTCCCGGATTGGCTCAACCCCGACGTCTTCCTGCGGGACTCGCCGCTCGGCCCGTGGGTTGTGCTCGTGATCTGCGCGATCATCTTCGCGGAGACGGGACTGCTCATCGGATTCTTCCTGCCGGGCGACTCGATGCTCTTTACGGCCGGGCTGCTCGTGGCCACCGGCGCGGTCAAGTTCAACATCTGGCTGCTCGCGCTGCTCGTCGTCATCGCGGCCATTCTCGGCAACCAGGTGGGCTATCTCATCGGCGCGAAGATCGGCCCCTCGCTGTTCAGCCGCCCCGATTCGCGGTTCTTCAAGCAGGAGAACGTGCGCAAGGCCCACGCGTTCTTCGAGCGGCACGGCGGCCAGTCGCTCATCCTCGCGCGCTTCGTGCCGATCATCCGGACGTTCGTCCCCGTGATCGTGGGCGTCGCCGGAATGGACCGGCGGAAATTCTTCCTCTACAACGTGCTCGGCGCCATCCCGTGGGGCGCGGGCGTGACCCTGCTCGGCGCATGGCTCGGACAGTACGAATGGGTCGGGAAGAACATCGACCTCATCTTCGTGGTGATCGTCCTCGTCTCGATCATCCCGATCATCGTCGAGTTCGTGAAGGGGTGGCTCGCGAAGGGCCGCGCAGCGGGCGCGGCTGAGGCAGCCGCCGAGCGCAGCGAAGAGAACGAGCCCGAGCGCTGAACCAGGGCAGCTTGGCTGGGCCTAGCCCTAGGGACGAGGCCCCGAGGCGCGCCCTCGCGCCAAGCGCACCCCAGCCGCTGGGTTAAGCGTCGTCCGAAAGCGCCGCGACGATCTCCGGGAGCAGCGCCCGGAAGGCCTGCCCACGGTGGCTGATCGCGTTCTTCTCGTCGCGGCTGAGCTCGGCGCAGCTGCGGTCGAGGCCCTCGGGCAGCAGGATCGGGTCGTAGCCGAAGCCCCCGTCGCCGCGGGGCTCGTGGAGCAGCGTCCCCTTGAGTTCGCCGTATTCGACGTGCTCGGTGGGCCCATCGCCGTCGTCCGCCGGAATCACGAGCGCCGCCGCGCACACGAAGGCGGCGCCGCGGTGTTCGTCGCGCACGTCGGCGAGCTGGGCCAGGAGAAGCTCGAGGTTCGCGCGGTCGTCGCCGTGCCGGCCCGCCCAGCGCGCCGAGAAGATGCCCGGCGCTCCCCCGAGGACGT
>NZ_JBKZWT010000382.1:0-3067 GCF_047759905.1 Sinomonas sp. G460-2
GCGCACGCCCCAGCGGCCGCCGCCTGACGCACCGCTCACCCGCCAGTCCGCTCCTGCTCATCTTGGTCTTCGGATCGGAGCGAATCGCCCTGTGACACGGCCGTTCTGGGCCGGATCGGGGATCAAGATGGGCAGGAGCGGACGACCATCGGGTTACCCGTCCCGCAGCGCGACCCCGAGGTGTTCCCGCAGCACGTACTCGGCGATCGCCATCGAGGACGTCGCGGCGGGCGAGGGCGCGTTCCGGAGCAGCGTCACGGACCCGACTTGGTCCACGGCGAAGTCGTCAAGCAGGGAGCCGTCCGCGGCCCACGCCTGCGCCCGCACCCCCGCCGCGGTCTTCTCCGCCAGATCAGTAGGCCGCAGCTCCGGCACGAAGGCCCGCGCCTGCCGGTAATACAGGCTCTTCGCGACCGAGGCCGAAACCTCGCGCACCCCCATGCGCCAGTGCTGCCGGAACAGCGCGGCGGCCCCGGGCCACGCGAGCGAACCGACGGTGTCGCGCACCGACACGCTCCCCCAGCGGTACCCCTCGCGCGCGAGCGCGGGCACGGCGTTGGGGCCCACGTGGACGTCGTCGTACACGCCGCGCGTGAAGTGCACCCCCAAGAACGGGAAGCGCGGGTCCGGCACGGGGTAGATCATGCCGCGGACAAGCGAGGCCCGCGCGGGCGCGAGCGTCCAGTACTCCCCGCGGAACGGCAGGATCCGCGGCGACGGCGACGCCCCGACCATGCGCGCAACGAGGTCCGACTGCAGCCCCGCGCACACGATGAGCCGATCGAAGGTGTGCGTCCCGCTCAGGGTCGCGACCGTCGTCGTCCGTTCGCCGGCCCGCACCCCGACGACCTCGGTGCCCAACAGCACGCGACCGCCGGCCCGGCGAACATCGCTGGCCATGGCCTCGGTGATCGCCGCGAAATCGACGACGGCGGTGTGCGGCGAATGCACGGCCCCCACCCCGGCGACATGCGGCTCGAGCTCCCGCATGCGCTCGGGGCCGATGCGCGCGAGGTCCGGTACGCCGTTGGCCCCGGCTCGCCGCTCGATCTCGTCGAGCCGTGGCATCTCCTCAGGCGTCACGGCGACCACGAGCTTGCCGAGCTCGCGGTACGGGAGCCCGCGGTCCTCGCAGTAATCGCGCGTCAGCCCGCGGCCCCGCGCGCACAGCGCGGCCTTGAGCGATCCCGGCTGGTAGTAGAGCCCCGCGTGCACCACGCCGGAATTGTGGCCCGTCTGGTGTGCCGCGACCCGACGCTCCTTCTCGAGGACCGAGACGTCGAAGCCGCCGGTCAGCGCGAGGGCCCGCGCGATCGCCATCCCCACGATCCCGCCGCCCACAATCCCGACGCGCTCGGTCCCGATCCGGGTAGTCCCGATCCGGGCGGCTCCCGCCTGCCCCGTCACGCGGCGTCCACCCGGCCTCGGCTCCCGTCCACGCGGACGCGCTGCCCGTCCCGGAGCACCGACGTGCCGCGCCCGGTGCCCATGACGGCGGGCACACCATACTCCCGCGCGACGATCGCCGCGTGCGAGCCCAGCCCACCCGTATCGACGACCACGGCGGCCGCCCGAGCGAAGAGCGGTGTCCACGAGGGGTTCGTGTTCGGGCACACGAGCACCTCGCCCGCGCGCAGCGCCCCGAACTCTTCGGGTCCGTGCACGATCCGGACCGGCCCCTCGGCGACCCCGCCGCTCGCCGCAGTGCCAGTCAGAAGTGCGCCAGCGCCGTCGTCGGTCTCGCGCGGTACGACGACCGCGAGGTCCAGCATCGGCACGCCCGCGTACTCACGGCGCAAGGCCGCCCGGCGCGCGACGACGGCACCCAGGCGGGCGCGTTCGTCGCCGTCCATCCCCTCGGGCGAGCTGATCGCGCGGAGCTCTTCGAGACGGAGGTGGAAGACGTCCTCCGCCGCGGGGAGCGCGCCCGCGGCCACGAGCCGACGGCCAAGCTCGAGGAACGTGGCCCGCAGCGGCGGCAGGACGCGCGTGATGAAGAAGTGGGTGTCCTCCCTGAATGCGAGGCCATGCCGCGCGGCATCCACGATGCCCCGAGCGGCGCGCGCCGCTCGCCGCCATCGCAAGAGCGGGTGGGCGAGGAGTTCTTCCAGCGCAGCGTCGCCGGGGTTCACCCCCCGCTCCCGCGGCGGCTCCGCGGCCGCCGCCTGGATCATCGCCACCACGGGTGTCGGGTCGTCGCGCCACGTCGGAGCGGTCGCGATGACGATGCTCACCGACTCGCGATGCCCATACGTGGAGAGGTATTCCGTGAACCTTTCTCGAAAGTCCGCGAATTCGGGGCGCGTGCGGACAGCGTCAAGGAATTCGCTCGCGTCGAGTTCCTGGGCCGCAGCAGACAACGCAGGATCCGCACGCACGACGTCGGCGAGCGCCTCGAGCGCGTCGTTGCCAGCGCGGGTCCGGGTGCGCGCCCCCGCAACGAGCGGCGACGCGAGCCTGTTGAGGCCCATCAACGCAAGCCCGAGCCGCAGCGGGGCAAACGGCAGGAACGCGCCGGGAAGATACGCGGCGCGGATTCGCGCTAGTGGCTCCATGGCGGCGGTGCAGCGATCGACGCGGTCCAAGAGTCCGGGCCATGAAAGCGTTGCCGGGTCTTCGGTGTCGAGGGCGTCGACGGCAGCCTCGAACTCGGCGAACAGCCGGTCCTCGGTCCAATCGCTCGTCCGGTAGCGCCGGGCGCGGCGAAGAACGGCGAGGGGCGCACCGAAGGTGAGCAGGCTGGGCCGAGGCTGGGCTGGGACAAGCTGCAGGGCCACGCCGTCCCGCTCGCGGACGAGCCGGCCGAGCGGTGGAAAGCGGACGCCCACGCTGCCCATCATGATGCCGAGCATCCGTTCGACGCCGGGGCGCAGCCACCCTGTGACGTCGAGCGGATACGGGCGCGACGTGAACATCTCCAGGAAGAACGGCGTCATCACCTTCTGAAAGCGGTTGAGCACCGGTGGCTCGAGCGGGAGCGCGGTCATCGGCCGAGCCTGCAGGAGCACGATCCGCCCGCCGTCGAGCGCCCACTCTATGTCCTGCGGGACGCCGAAGTGCCGCTCTG
>NZ_JBKZWT010000383.1:0-3064 GCF_047759905.1 Sinomonas sp. G460-2
TTCGATGCGGCGGCCGCGACGCGCGAGGTGGTGCGCCTCCTCACAGCGGGCGGGCGCGCGGGGCTCGTGTGGAATCAGCTCGACACTGCCGTGCCCTGGGTCCACCGGCTCTCCCGGATCATGCACGCCGGCGACGTCCACAAGCCCGACTACCACCCGCCGTCGGGCCCCGAGCTGACCGGCTGGGAGTCCGCGGCGTTCAGGTGGGAGGACCCGATCACCCCCGAGGGCATCGTCGAGCTCACGAAGTCGCGCAGCTACTACCTGCGCGCGAGCCATAAGCACCGGGAGCGCGTCGAGGCAAATCTCGCGTGGTATCTGTTCGAGCACCTCGGCCATCGACCGGGCGAGCCCATGCTGCTCCCCTACATCACGCAGGCCTGGCGGGCCGTCTCGGCGGCTCGCTGACCGCGACTCCTTGTGCCCTGGACGCCGCGCCCTTAGGATTTAGGCATACCGAAATTCTAGGATGAGGGGCACAAAAGTGACCAGGACCGGCCCGGTGGCTGCGGCGCGGCCCACGCCGCGCGCGTCGTGGCGCGCCGCCCTCGCTCTTCTCGGACCCGCCTTCGTCGCCTCGATCGCGTACGTCGATCCCGGCAACGTGGCCGCGAACCTCACCGCCGGTGCGCGGTACGGCTACCTGCTCGTGTGGGTCCTCGTGCTGGCGAACGCCATGGCGATGCTGGTCCAGTACCAGTCCGCGAAGCTCGGCATCGTCACGGGCCGCACGCTCCCCGAACTCCTCGCCGAGCGCATGCGGCCCTCGTCCCGCCGGCTGTATTGGCTTCAGGCCGAGGTCGTGGCCCTCGCGACGGATCTCGCGGAAGTGGTGGGCGGGGCCATCGCGCTCCAGCTCCTGTTCCGCGTTCCGCTCCCGCTCGGGGCCGTGATCGTGGGCGGCGTGTCGATGGCGATCCTCGCGATTCAGGACCGGCGCACCCAGCAGCGCTTCGAGGTCGCCATCATCGGGCTCCTCGCCGTCATCACCATCGGCTTCCTCGCGGGACTCACCGTGAGCCCGCTCTCCCCCTCGGGGATCGCGTCCGGGCTCGTGCCGCGCTTCGACGGCCCGGACACCGTGCTCCTCGCGGCGTCGATGCTCGGCGCGACAGTCATGCCGCACGCCATCTACGTGCACTCGGCCCTCTCCCGCGACCGGCATCGCGCCGATCCGCACACGCACGTGCCGCCCACCGCCGTCGCCCGCCTCTTGCGTGGGACGCGCGCGGACGTCGTCATCGCGCTCGGGCTCGCCGGCGTGGTGAACGTCGGAATGCTCCTGCTCGCGGCGTCGACGCTCGGCGGCCGCGCGGGGACGGACACGATCGAGGGTGCACATGCCTCGATCGAAGGCGCGCTCGGGCCGTTCGTGGGTACGGTCTTCGCGATCGGGCTGCTCGCGAGCGGCCTCGCGTCGACCGCGGTCGGCTCGTACGCAGGCGCGACGATCATGGAGGGGCTCCTGCGTCGGCGGGTCTCCGTCGTCGTCCGACGCCTGGTGACGCTCGTGCCCTCGGTCGTGCTGCTCGCCCTCGGACTCGACCCGACGATGTCGCTCGTGGTGAGCCAGGTGGTGCTGAGCTTCGGGATTCCCTTCGCGCTCGTCCCGCTCGTGCGGCTCACGTCGAACCGGAAACTTGTGGGACGCTTCGCGACGTCGGGCTGGACCGTTGCCGCCGCCTGGGCGAGTGCGGGGCTCGTCGTCATGCTCAATCTCGTGCTCGTGTGGCTCACGTTCACGTCGGCGGCCTGAACGCAGCGTACCGGTAGGCTAAACCCGTGAAGAGCCAGCCATCCTCCTCGATCGAGGACTACGTGAAGGTCATCTACTCCTTCACGGAGTGGCAGGACAAGCCCATCACGTCGTCACAGCTCGCCCTGCGGCTCGGGGTCGCGAATTCTTCCGTCTCGGAGATGGTGCGCAAGCTCAAGGACCAGGGGCTCGTGGACCATCAGCCCTACGGCGCCGTGCGGCTCACGGACGCGGGTACCCGCCTCGCCCTCACGATGGTGCGGCGGCATCGGCTGCTCGAGACGTTCCTCGTCCACGAGCTCGGCTACAGCTGGGACGAGGTCCACGACGAGGCCGAGCAGCTCGAGCACGCGGTCTCCGACACGTTCGTCGAGCGGCTCGCCGAGAAGCTCGGCCACCCCGACCGCGACCCGCACGGCGACCCCATCCCGACACCCACGGGGCGCGTCGAGCATCCGCCGGCCCTCCGCCTCGGCGAGCTCGACCCCGGGCACGAGGGGCGGATCACCCGCATCAGTGACGACGACCCTGAGATGCTGCGGTACCTCGCGCGTGAGCACATCGTGCTCGACACGGCCGTCCACGTGGTGCGGCGCAAGCCGTTCGGTGGGCCGCTCGTGGTCCGGATCGGTGCAGGGAGCGGGGCCCACGATTTCGACGTGCCGGATTCGATCGCGTCCTCGCTCTGGGTGCGAAGCGACATACCGCACGAGGGCTGCACCCTCGAACACGCCTGATGCCTTCAGGGCACACCCTGTCCTGAACCTCTGCGCGGCTCAGTCCTTCCGCCGAAGCCAGAACGAGACCACCGTGTTCACGAGTGCGACGGCGCCCATGAGCTCGGCAAGCAGCCACTCGCCCGCCGCTGCGAGCGCGAGCGCCGCCGCAGCGAACATCCCGAGCGAGGCGAGCGGGAGCCACGGCCACGGGATCCGTCGCCCGGCGCGCGGAGCAAAGAACAGGCCCCACAGCACCATCGCGAGGAGCGGGAAGCCGACCCCTGCCACAACGGTGAGCGGTGGGGCCACGTGGAACCCCGCATACGCGAACGCTGCAAGCATCGAGACCTCGAGCAAGAAGGCCACGGCTGCGTTCGCGGCCGCCCACCGGCCGGATGGCATGTCTCCCGGGCCCCGTGCACGGCGCCGGGAGCGCACCACTGGAGAGTTCGTTCCATGCCGCATGAGGCGATCCTAGCTGCCAGCCCCGCTCTCGTCGCCGACCGCGGGCGCCTCGCCGGGAATCGGTTCAGGAGGGGCCTTCGGGTTGCGGATCCACACGGCCGAGCACAGCGCGCTCGCGGCGAGC
>NZ_JBKZWT010000384.1:0-3033 GCF_047759905.1 Sinomonas sp. G460-2
CGAAGGGGCCGGAGGCGTGCGTCCGCGGGACGGACGACGCCGACCACCGGCTTCGCGTCGTCGGCTCCAGCGGCGGCGCGGTGCTGGGCGTGTTCGAGGGGACCGCCCCGCAGTCGGCGCGCCTCGGCTGGACGTGGACGGAGTCCGCGTGCGCGGCGAAATGACCGGAGCGCGATTCTCGGGGGCAGTCGTCCGGCTGGACGACGTGGGCCATGGCTTCGGGACGGGCCAGTGGCTCTTCAGGGGACTCGGCGCCACGTTCGAGCGCGGCTTCGTGACGGGGGTCGCCGGACCGTCGGGATCGGGGAAGTCAACCCTCCTCTCGCTCATCGCGAGGTGGGAGAAACCGCGCGAGGGAACGGTCGTCGTCGCCCGCGGCACCACGACGCGGTGGGTGTTCCAGAACCCCTTCGGAGTGCCGCGCCGCACGACCCTCGACCACGTCACCCTCGCGTTTCTCGCCCACGGTTCGCGTCGCACGGCCGCGGATGCGGAGGCCTTCGCGCTCCTCGACGAATTCGGGCTTGCGGATCGCGCCGATGCGCCCTTCTCCGCGCTCTCCGGCGGTGAGGCGCAGCGGCTCATGCTTGCCCGCGCCGTCGCGGGGAGTCCCGACCTCATCCTCGTCGACGAACCGACGGCGCAACTCGACCGAGCCAACGCCGCGACCGTCAATTCAGTGCTCGCCTCGCTCGCCGCACGCGGTTCGGCTGTCGTCGTCGCGAGCCACGATGCGGAGACGCTCGCGGCGTGCGCCGCCGTCGTGGACCTCTCGAGCTATTCGGAGGCCGCGCATGCGGCTCCGTGAATGCCTCCGCGAGGGCTGGCGCAACGTCGCCTCGGGGACGAGCCGCGCGACCCTGCTCGCAGCCACGCTGGGGCTGCTGCTCGTGGCGCTCTCGGTCGCGGACGGGGCCGCCGTCGCGCGCCTGGACGCGCAAGCGCAGGCCTACCGGGCGTCCGGTGCGGCCATCCGCGTCGCAACCGCTCAGAAGGCCATCAATCCCGACGCATGCGACGCCCTCTCCTCGGTTGAGGGCATCGAATCCGCCGGGGCCCTTCGGGAGGCCTCGCCCCTGTCCCTGGCTGCCCTCGGCGGCCTCACCGTGCCTGCCTTCGAGGTGACTCAGGGCCTCCTCCGCGTAGTCGGAGCGAGCCATGCCGAGACTCCCGGAGCGTTCGTTTCGGAGACGCTCGCCGCGCGCTGGAGCGTCGAGCCTGGAGACACGATCGCCACCGACCGCGGGGCCTTCACGATCGCCGGGGTGTACCCGTACACCGAGCGCGACGGGCGCGACCCGCGCTTCGCGAACGCCGTCCTGCTGCCGGCCCTCGCCGCCGGGCGTTTCGACGCGTGCCTCGCCGAAGTGTGGCCCAGCACGTCGTCCCGCGACGGCCTCCTCCGGGGAACCGCAGACGGGACCGACGGCAAGCCCGGCGGCGCCTCGGTCTCGCTCCTCAACCAGAGCTTCGGCACCACGTGGGAGGGCTCGGCCGAGTTCGAAGCCCGCGTCACGCGCTTCGCCCCCGTCGCGGCCGCTGTCCTCGGAGCCGTTCTCGGTGTTGGGGCCGTGGTGCGGCGCCGACTCGAGTTCTCGGCCGCCCTCCACGTCGGCGTCCGGGCCAGCCGCCTTGCCGTCATCGTCGGGACGGAATCGGCAATCTGGGCGGTCGCCGCGGCGAGCGGCGCGCTCTCGGCTGCCGCCGTCGTCGGCGCTTTCCTCTCCCGCGGCACCCTCGCCACGACGCTCACCGCCTCCGCGTTGACCTGCGCGGCGGGGGCCCTCGCCGCGGTGGGAGGCGCCGTTGCGGCAGTCGGCACCCTGCGGGAAAGCCGCCTGTTCCGCCATTTCAAGAACAGGGCGTGAGAACCGCCTAGTGTTGATCCATGGGGCATGAGGTGGGGACCGAATCTGCCGTGGCCGAGCGCGGCCTGAGCGCGGCGGATGTCGCGCGGCGCGTGGCCGACGGCGCGACCAACAACGTGCCGCCACGGGCCGGGCGCAGCACCTGGGACGTGGTCCGGGCGAACGTCTTCACGCGGATCAACGCGATCTTCGCCGTGCTCGCCGTCATCGTGTTCTCCACCGGCTACCTCCTCGACGGGCTCTTCGCTGGCCTCATCGTGGCCAACAGCATCGTGGGCATCGTCCAAGAGCTCCGCGCGAAGCGCACCCTCGATCGCCTCGCGATCGTGGGCCAGGCGCGTCCCCACGTGCGCCGCGATGGACGGACCACGGCTCTGTCCCCCAACGAGATCGTGCTCGACGACGTCATCGAGCTCGGCCCCGGCGATCAGATCGTCGTGGACGGCGACGTCCTCGCGGCGAATACCCTCGAGATCGACGAATCCCTCCTCACGGGCGAATCCGATCCCATCATCAAAGGCCCCGGAAGCACGGTCCTCTCGGGCAGCTTCGTCGCGTCCGGCTCGGGCCTGTACCGCGCCACGAAGGTGGGCCGCGAGGCGTACGCCGCGCAGCTCGAGGAGGAGGCGAGCCGCTTCACGCTCGTGAACTCCGAGCTGCGGAACGGCATCAACACGATCCTCAAGGTCATCACGTGGCTCCTCATCCCCGCCGGCCTGCTCTCCGTGTACAACCAGCTCTCCGGGCGACAGCCCTTGCCCGACGCCCTGCGCGGCATGGTCGCCGCGCTTGTGCCCATGGTCCCCGAAGGCCTCGTGCTCATGACGACGATCGCGTTCGCCGTCGGCGTCGTCCGGCTCGGCCGCCGCTCGTGCCTCGTCAACGAGCTCCCCGCCATCGAGGGGCTCGCGCGCGTCGACGTCGTGTGCGCGGACAAGACCGGGACGCTCACCGAGAACGCGATGGACGTCGCCGAGCTGCGGCTGCTCCCCCTCAGCGCCCCCCATGCGGGGCAGGCAACGGCGGACGACGGCGCGGCTCGCCTCGCGCCTCCTGCGCAGGCCTTGTCCCCGCAGGCCTCGCCCGCGCTAGCTTTGGCGGCCTTGGCCTCCGCGGATCCCCGCCCGAACGCGAGCATGCGCGCGATCGCCGACGCGTTCCCTGC
>NZ_JBKZWT010000385.1:0-3023 GCF_047759905.1 Sinomonas sp. G460-2
GCGAGATTCCGAGTCGCGGAAGTTGTATTCCAAAAAACTTCTCCAAAACTATGGTGCGCGTCACAGACCCTTGCTATCGTCGATGTGTCACGGCGGGTCCCCGGGCGAATCTGGTCAGCAGATTCCCGGGAGGCTATCTACCAGGCAACCTCAATTCAGAGCTTTCGAAGTCTGGTCAGGCCTGGTCTGAACCGTTAGGGCGTTCCTGGAGTGGCCGGACTTCCCCCAAGCGAGGGAGTCTCCCATGACCACCACCCTTTCCACCCCTGCGCCGCTCACGGCCGGCGATCGCCTCCACTTGGCGCGCGCCGTCCAACTTGCGGCCCAGAACGTCCTCGAGAACGGCGGCCCGTTCGGCGCCGTGGTCGTCAGCGCCGACGGCCAGATCTTCGACGGCGTCAACCGCGTGACCGCGAACAACGACCCCACGGCCCACGCCGAGGTCACCGCGATCCGCGCCGCGTGCCGGGCTCTCGGCACCTTCGATCTCAGCGGCGCCGTCCTCTACTCGAGCTGCGAGCCATGCCCCATGTGCCTCGCCTCGGCGCTGTGGGCGCGGGTCTCGACCGTCCGCTTCGCCGCCGACCGCCACGACGCGGCCGCGGCGGGCTTCGACGACGCGGTCTTCTACGACTTCTTCGACACCCCGGTCGAGCGGCGCTCGATGCCCGTGGTGCACTCCGAGCCCGAAGGGATCAGCCGCACGGCCCCCTTCGAGCAGTGGTCCGCCTTCGCGCAGCGCGTCGAGTACTGAGGCGGCCGCCATGAGCATCAACACCAGCACTGTGTCCACTGACGAGCTCGAACCCGAGCGTGAAGGCGCGGCGGGCGCGGAGCAGACGACGACGGCGCCCGCCTCCCGCGAGCGCACCTCGCCTCCCAGCCGGGGCGGCCTGCTCGATCGGATCTTCAGCATCACGAAGCGGGGCTCGACGATCCCGCGCGAGATTCGCGGCGGCCTCGTCACGTTCTTCACGATGGCGTACATCGTGATCCTCAACCCCCTCATTCTGGGCGGCTTCAACGCGGCGACGGCGCCCACCGACGTCACGGGCGCGTTCCTCCCGGCCGCGCAGGTCGGTGCCATCACGGGCCTCACGGCGGGCGTCCTGACGATCCTGTTCGGCGTCTTCGCCAACCTCCCGTTCGGCCTTGCGGCCGGCCTCGGCATCAACTCGTTCCTCGCCGTCGCGGTCGTCAAGGACGTCTCGTGGCCCGAGGCGATGGGCCTCGTGGTGATCAACGGCGTCCTCATCGTCCTGTTCGGCGTCACCGGCGCCCGAACGGCGATCTTCCGGGCCGTGCCGCGCGAGCTCAAGGCCGCCATCACCGTGGGCATCGGCCTGTTCATCGCGTTCATCGGCTTCGTCGACTCGGGCTTCGTGCGCGGCACGAAAGCCGGCCCGCCGGTCCAGCTCGGTCACGACGGGTCGATCACCACGCTGCCCACACTCGTGTTCATCGTCGGGCTGATCCTCATGGGTATTCTCGTTGCGCGGAAGATCCAGGGCGGCATCCTGATCGGCATCATCGCGACGACCCTGCTCGCGATGGGCGTCGAGGCGATCTGGCACATCGGCGCCGGCGGCCCGAACAACCCCGACGGCTGGCACCTCAACACGCCCGTCCTCTCGGGACAGCTCGTCTCGATGCCCGACTTGAGCCTCGTGGGCCACTTCGATCTCTTCGGGGCGTTCGGCCGGATCGGCCTCCTCGCGGGCATCACGCTCGTCTTCACGCTCGTGTTCACGAACTTCTTCGACGCGATGGGCACCATGACGGGCCTCGCGAAGAGCGCAGGCGTGGCGGACAAGGACGGCACGTTCCCGCGGCTCAAGTCCGCGTTCATCATCGAGGGCTTCGGCGCGGTGCTCGGCGGCGCGAACTCGGGCTCGTCGAACACCGTGTACATCGACTCGGCCGCGGGCATCGGCGAGGGTGCCCGAACGGGCCTTGCTTCCGTGGTCACGGGGGCGCTGTTCCTCGGCTCGATGTTCCTCACGCCGCTCACGAGCGTCGTCCCGCTCGAGGTCGCGTCCGCGGCGCTCGTCGTGGTCGGCACGATGATGGCGGGCCAGATCCGCGAGATCGACTTCACGAGATTCGACATCGCCCTGCCCTCCTTCCTCACGATCGTCACGATGCCGCTCACGTATTCGATTGCGAACGGGATCGGCGCGGGGTTCATCACGTGGGCCGTGGTCCGGGCAGCGAGCGGCAAGGCGCGGCAGATCCACCCCCTCATGTGGGTGGTCGCGGCCGGATTCATCGTGTACTTCGTGCGCGGGCCGCTGGGGCACCTCATCGGGGCCGGCGGCTAGGCCGCACCGGATTCCCACCCACCCTCCCTTACACCCACCCTCCCGCCCGTATGAACCGCGCCCGCGGGGCCCCGGAAGTGACGCTCCGGGCCCCCGCGGGCGCACCATGGATACACGCGTCGCAAGACGCGGATCTTCCTCTGATCAGTGAAGGGGGAGCCGATGATCGAGCTCCTGAGCGCACTGCCCGCCTGGCAGCCCGCGGCCCGAGGGGAGCGCTGCGCGGTCGCGACCGTTGTCGCCGCGAGCGGATCGGTGCCGCGCCCCGTGGGCACGTCCATGTTCATCGCCGCACCCGCACATCCGCACGACGCCCCGGCGGTGCTCGGCAGCCTCTCCGGCGGCTGCGTCGAGGGCTCCGTGGTCGCGGCCGCCCTCGAAAGCCTCGACGACGGCGCCGCGCGGTGCGAGCGCTTCGGATACTCGGCCGAGGACGCGTTCGCCGCAGGGCTCAGCTGCGGCGGCGAGCTCGAAGTGCACATCCAGCCGCTCCCGCCGGCGGCCGCGCGCGAGCTGGTGGAAGGCACCCAAGCGGTGTTCGCCGTCGTCCGTCGCCTTGCCGCTCAGGGCGAGACCGCAGCGGACGACGGCGCCGCCCTCCCCGTGATCCTCGGCGCGCCGCCCGCCGGACTCGCCGGACTGGGAGACCTCGAATTGGGCAACGCCGAATTGGGCAGCGCCGAATTGGCGGCCACCTGGTTG
>NZ_JBKZWT010000386.1:0-3010 GCF_047759905.1 Sinomonas sp. G460-2
GCCCGTGGACGGCAACGCTCCCGGAATCTGGCCGCTCCTGGCCAGTGAGGAGGCGGAGCAGCGTCGACTTGCCCGCCCCGTTCTCGCCGACGACGGCGATCCGCTCGCCGTCCGCGATCACGAGGTCGACGGCGTCGAGGAGGAGCCGGTCCCCGTAGCCGTGGGAAACGCCCGACGCGGTGACGTGCACGGCGGCGGGGCGAAGGGACTGGGCGGGGTGCGCTGGGGTGGAGGGATGGGTGAGGGCGGCGGGGTGGGTGGAGGTGGCGGGGTGGGTGAGGGCGGCTGGGTGGGCTGGGCTGCAGGGATGCGAAATATGCTGCATGGTCGAGGCCTCGCTTCGGCGGCTCGTGGGCGCGCGGCGCCCGGCTGTCGTCGTCGCCGGCGTCACGGCGCGGCGGTTCAGGGCGGGAAAGCGATCAGCGGACCATGCAGTCAAGGGTGGCGGCGCGCGGTAATGGGTGTCAAGCCGGGGCCTCCGCCGCCGGGTTGCCCCGTGAGGGCCGGCGCGGCCACGCTGCGGACGCCCCCTGTCCGCTTGTCCCTTCCGGCCCGGACCCCCGGGGCCTAGCGTTGAGCCATGGCATACGACATCCAGATCGTGGTCGATTCGCGCGACCCCCACGCCCAGGCGGAGTGGTGGGCCAGGACGCTGGGCTGGGCCGTCGAGCCCAGCAACGAGGACTTCATCCGGCGCATGATCGCCGAGGGCTACGCGACCGAGGCGGACACCGTGACCCGCAACGGCGTGCTCGTCTGGGCGACCGCGCAGGCCATCGCGCCCGAGGACGAGCTCACACGCAAGGACCGCCGGCGCATCCTGTTCCAGGTGGTGCCCGAGGACAAGACCGTCAAGAATCGCGTCCACTGGGACGTCCGGCTCGCCGGCGATGACAAGGACGTGCTCCGCGCCGAACTCGAGGCGCGCGGCGCGACGTTCCTGTGGGAGGCAGCCGAAGGCCCGCACTCGTGGTACACGATGGCGGACCCCGAGGGCAACGAGTTCTGCATTTCCTGACCGCACCGCCCGGCCCACGCACCGCCCGGCCCACGCGCCCCCAACCACCGTGACCCGGCGCCCGTGGACCGAACGCCCCGACTAGACTTTCACGCGTGACTTCCCCCGAGCTGCCCGAGAAAGTGTCTGACGTCTTCGAACCGCACCGCTGGCGCGCCGTCGAGGGCTTCGAGTTCGAGGACCTCACCTACCACCGGCAGGTCGAGCGGGACGCGAGCGGGGCCGCGGTGCGCGACCTCCCCACGGTCCGCATCGCGTTCAACCGCCCCGAGGTCCGCAACGCGTTCCGCCCCGGCACCGTGGACGAGCTCTACCGCGCCATGGACCATGCCCGCATGACCCCGGATGTCGCGACCGTGATCCTCACGGGCAACGGCCCCTCCCCCAAGGACGGCGGCCACGCGTTCTGCTCGGGCGGGGACCAGCGCATCCGCGGCCGCGAGGGCTACAAGTACGCCTCGGGCGAGACCGCGGAGACGATCGATCCGGCCCGCGCGGGGCGCCTCCACATCCTCGAGGTCCAGCGGCTCATGCGCACCATGCCCAAGGTGGTCATTGCGGCGGTCAACGGCTGGGCCGCGGGAGGCGGGCACTCGCTCCACGTCGTCGCCGACCTGACCATCGCCTCGCGCGAGCACGGCAGGTTCAAGCAGACGGACGCGACGGTCGGCTCGTTCGACGCCGGCTACGGCTCGGCGCTCCTGGCCCGCCAGATCGGGCAGAAGCGTGCGCGGGAGATCTTCTTCCTGGCCCGCGAATACTCGGCCGAGGACATGGTCGCGATGGGCGCCGTCAACGAGGCTGTGGAGCACGCGCTCCTCGAAGACGTCGCGCTCGACTACGCGGCCGACATCGCCCGCCAGTCCCCGCAGGCGATCCGGATGCTCAAGTTCGCGTTCAACCTCGCCGACGACGGCCTCGCGGGCCAGCAGGTCTTCGCGGGCGAGGCCACGCGCCTCGCGTACATGACCGACGAGGCCGTCGAAGGCCGCGACGCGTTCCTGCAGAAGCGCGAGCCCAACTGGTCCGACTTCCCGTACTACTACTGACCCGGGAGACCCCGCATGAGCCTTGACCCCGTCCTCAAAGCCCTCGCGGCGGCGCTCGCCTACGAGGGGCCGGCCGTCGAATTCGGCCCCGCGAGCACTAGCGTTCCGCAGGGCACCTGGCGCGTGTGGCGGCCGACGACGGCGGTCGGCTCGCTGCCGGAGGGGACGGCCGTCGTCGTGCGCACCTCGGGCTCCACTGGGGCCCCCAAGGCGACCGCGCTCACCGTCGACGCGCTGGCCGCCTCGTCGATGAGCACCGCCTTCGCGCTCCGGGGCGAGGGCCAGTGGCTCCTCGCGCTCCCGCTCGAGTACATCGCGGGCGTGCAGGTGCTGGTGCGCTCGCTCTTCGCCGGGACGCGCCCCGCGGAGATGAATCTCGCTGCCGGATTCAGCCCCGAGGCGTTCGCCGACGCCGCCGAGGACATGACCGACCCCGTGCGCTTCACCTCGCTCGTGCCGACCCAGCTGCGCCGCTTACTCGAGGACCCCTCCCCGCGGCTGCTCAAGGTCCTGCAGCGCTTCAACGCGATCCTGCTCGGCGGCGCCCCGATCCCCCACGGGCTCCTCGAGCGCGCCGCGGAGGCGCGCGTCAAGGTCGTGACGACGTACGGCTCCGCCGAGACGTGCGGCGGGTGCGTCTACAACGGCTTCCCCCTCGAGGGCGTCTCCGTCCGGCTCGCCGAGGACGGCCGGATCCGCCTCGGCGGCCAGGTCGTCGCAGCCGGCTACGTGGGCGATCCCGAGCGAACCGCCGAACACTTCCTCGACGAGGACGGCGAACGCTGGTACGTCACCTCGGATCTTGGCGAACTCACGCCCGAGGGTCGCCTCCGCGTCCTGGGCCGCGTGGACGACGTCGTCATCACGGGCGGCGTGAAGGCCTCCGCCGCGCGGATCGCGGCTCAGCTCGAAACGGTCGACGGCGTGCGGGAGGCCTTCGTTG
>NZ_JBKZWT010000387.1:0-3005 GCF_047759905.1 Sinomonas sp. G460-2
GTATCGGCGGGATCGCCGCCGCGCTCCGCCTCCGCCAGCAGGGCGCGCGCGTTACGCTCGTCGAGCAGGCGCCCGAGTTCGGCGAGGTCGGCGCTGGCCTCCAGCTCGCCCCGAACGCCACCCGGCTGCTCAAGGAGTGGGGCCTCCTCGAGCGGGTGCTCACCGTCGCCGTCGCGCCGAAGCACCTCGTGTTCCGCGACGCGGTGAGCGGCCGCGAGCTGCTCCGCCAGGACGTCCGGGGCGAGTTCGAGGCGCGCTACGGCGCCCCGTACATCGTGGCCCACCGCGCCGACCTCCACGCGATCCTCGTCGACGCGGCCCGCGAGGCCGGCGTCGAGCTGGTCAATGGCGTCACCATCGCGAGGACCGAGAACACCGCGCTCGGCGCGCGAGCGGTCGCCACCGACGGCCGCGCGTTCGACGCCGACGCAGTCCTCGCCGCCGACGGCCTCCGTTCAGTCGTGCGCGCCGAAATGTCCGACGACGAACCCATCCCCTCGGGGTACGTCGCCTTCCGCGGCGCCCTGCCGATCTCCGACGTCAAGCACGCCTCGGACATGGAGGACGTGGTCGTGTGGCTCGGGCCGCGCTGCCACCTCGTCCAGTACCCGCTCCGCAAGGGCGAGATGTTCAACACCGTCGCGGTGTTCCAGTCGCCCGCGTTCCTCCGCGGGGAGGAAGTGTGGGGCACGGAAGACGAGCTCGAGGAGGCGTACAAGGACTGCGTCCCGGAGGTCCGCAAGGCGCTCGAGAACCTGTGGCGCGTGCGCTCTTGGCCCATGTTCGACCGGCTCCCCATCGAGACGTGGGTCGACGGCAATGTGGCCCTGCTCGGCGACGCCGCGCACCCCATGCTGCAGTACCTCGCGCAGGGCGCTTGCCAGGCGCTCGAGGACGCGCACGTCCTTGGCGACGCCGTGCGTCGGTGTGTCCTTCCGGCGTCCGACGACGGCCGGCGGCGCGAGGCGTGGGCGCTCGCCCTGCGAGAGTTCAACGAGGTTCGCGCGCCCCGCACCAGCCGCGTCCAGACGACCGCGCGGGTGTGGGGCGAGTCGTGGCACGTGGACGAGCCGATCGCCGTCCTCGTCCGGAACATGCTGTTCGAGGCGGCCGGCGCCCGCGGCGGCTACCCGTACACGGACTGGCTCTACGGCCGGGACGCCCTGACCACGGACGACGGCGCGTTCCTCCCGAGGCTCGACCGGCGCCTACCCGCTTAACCGGCGTTGCCCGACGCCGGTTTTGTCCGCCGCGTGAACGCAGTCGAGATCGTGACCGAGCACATGAACGAGCCGTACGCGTTGAGGCAGTTCACGGTCAGCTTGCCCGTGACGATCATGACGTAGATCGCAAGCGCGAGGAGTCCGCCGCCGCCTAGATCGCCCATGTACCCGACCTGGTTCTTGAGGAAGCTCCCGCCGAGCCCAGCGGCCGAGAGCCCGCCCGCGAGGGCCCCGATCGTCATGGCGCACTGGGCTCCGATCGTCGAGCCCGCGAACGTGTACCAGAACGTGCGCCTCTTACTGGTCTCCTGCGGGAGATAGCGCGAATAGTCGGCAACGTACGGGCCGAACGTGAGCTGCCATCCAGCGGCCACTGAGACCGCGATGAGGAACGTCGAGAGCTCGAACGGCTTCACGAAGATCGCGTGGGAGACGTCGAAGCGCGTGAAGATCGAGACGGACAGGTACGCGAAGCCGAGGAGGCCCAGAACAGTCGCGACCCGGCCGAGCGCGTGGATGTACCGGTATCCGAGGATGGCCAAGACCGCCGTCGCGGCGCCGAAGATCACGATGCCCACCGCGCGGTTGTCGGTGCCGATGATCAGGTTGATGGCCTCGCCGGACAGCACGGTCCCGGTCGCGGCGAAGCCCACGTACATGAGGATCACGAAGACGAGCGGGATCACGGCGCCGAGCACACCGAACTGCGCGCGGCTCGAGATCATCTGCGGGAGGCCGAGCTTCGGCCCCTGGGCCGAGTGCAGCGCCATGACCGTCCCGCCCAGGACGTTGCCCACGAGCAGGCCGACGATCGCCCAGAACGCGTCCGCGCCGAAGACGACCGCGAGGGCGCCGTCCACGATCGCCGTGATCTGGGCGTTTGCCCCGAACCAGAGCGTGAACTGGTCCCACGGGCGGCCATGGCGCTCGCTCGGCGGAACTCTGTCGATGGATCGGGTCTCGATGGCCGATGCAGCCATGTCGCTCTCCTTTGAGTCGAAACGTGCTGATTCATTTCACGGGAGCGAGGGGCTCCGTGGGCGCCCTGTGACTCAGATGACGTCCGGCATCCCAGACTCCAACCCCATCCCGCTCGCCCGCGCCCCCGAGACTAGAGTGGACATTATGAGCGAGGGAATCGACGTCGGCAGCCCTGACGAGATCGAGGAGGGCACGGCGCGCGTCGTCGAACCCGAGGAGTCGGGCTTCGGCGAACCGATCGCCGTCTTCCACGCGGAGTCAGGCTGCTTCTACGCGCTCGACGACACGTGCACCCACGAGGAGGCCTCGCTCGCCGAGGGCTGGATCGAGGGCGAGACGGTCGAGTGCCCCCTGCACTCCTCGAGCTTCAGCCTCCGCTCCGGCAAGGTCCTGTGCCTCCCGGCCACCCGGGACGCGCGCACGCACAAGGTCGAGGTCGCGGGCGGCCGCGTCCTGCTCTACCCGGGCGTCGACGCCGACGAGGCCGTCCGCGTGGGCGAATAAGGCCGCCGAACAGCACCCATGAACTCAGTCCTCGAGGCTCCCCGGCGCATCGTCGTGGTGGGCGGCGGCGTCGCGGGCTTCAGCGCGGTGAGTGAGCTGCGCGCCCGCGGCTACGACGGCGCCCTCACCGTGCTCTCCCCCGAGGGCCTCCCGTACGACCGGCCGCCCCTCAGCAAGGGCTACCTCCTCGGCACGGAGGACGCCGAGAAGATCCGCCTCGCGCCCGAGTCCTGGTATGCCGAACGCGACGTCGAGGTGCTGCCCGCGCGCGCCGTCGCCCTTCGACCGGCCGAGGGC
>NZ_JBKZWT010000388.1:0-3005 GCF_047759905.1 Sinomonas sp. G460-2
GGGCCGCCTGCGTGCCCCACGCCTCGGCGAGCCCGCCGAGCATCGGCCCGCCGAGGGCCTGCCCGCCCATGAGCACCATCGTGTAGAGGCTCATGACACGCCCGCGGATGGCCATGTTGGCGCTCGTCTGAACGAGCTGGTTCGCGGACGTCAGGAACGTTAGCGCGCAGAACCCGGACACGGCCATGAGCGCACCGAACACGGGAAGCGACGGCATGAACGCGGCGAGCGCGAGCAGCACGCCGTAGAGCCCGGCCCCCATCACAACGGTCTGGAGCCGCAGCGCGCGGCGTCGGGCCGAGGCCACGGCCCCCGCGAGCGAGCCCAGGGCCACGAGCGTGTTGAGCATCCCGTAGCCACCAGCGCCGATCTGGAACACGTGGTCCGCGTAGCCCGCGAGCAGCACGGGCAGGCTCAGCGCGAACACGGCGATGACGCCAGCCAGCACCCAGGGCCAGCGAATCGTGGGCTTCCGCCACGCGTACTCGACGGCCTCGCGGAGCATGCCCTTGGACTTGGGCGTGGGCGGGGCCGTGAACAGCTCGTTGACGCGAAGCAGCGAGAGCATCGCGACCGTGCAGAAGCACGCGACGGCGTTGACCACGAAGGCCCACCCGCCGCCCACCGCGGAGAGCAGCCCGCCCGCGACGGCCGGGCCGATGAGACCGCCGAGCTGGAAGGTCGTCGAGTTGACGCTGATCGCGTTGCGCAAGTAGTCGGGTCCCACCAGCTCGTTGACAAACACCTGGCGGGACGGCTGGTCGAGGACCGTGACGAGCCCGAGCACCACGGCGACCGCGTAGACGTGCCACACCTCGAGCGAGTGGGTGAGCGCGAGCGTGCCGAGCACCGTCGCGCAGAGGCCCGCGCTCGCCTGGCAGATCTGGAGGAGCCGTCGCTTCGAGAAGCGGTCGGCCATGAGGCCGCCCCACGGCCCGAGGATGAGGACCGGCAGGAACTGCATCGCCACGGTGACGCCGACGGCCGCGACCGAGCCGGAGAGCTGCAGGACGATCCAGTCCTGGGCGATGCGCTGCATCCAGACCGCGATGACGGCGATGAAGTGCGAGGCCGCGAAGAGCCGGAAGTTGTGGACCCGGAGCGAGATGAACGTGTGCTTCCACGGGAGCCGCTCGCCCACCACGGCGATCGGTCCGGTGGGCGGGAAGGTCGGGGCTGTCAGCGCGTTCGGGCGGGTGGAGAGCGTTTCGGAGACGGAGGAAGGCATGGCGGAGCTGGGCGAGGTCACGGAGAAATCCTGAAGTTTCGTTCGGGTTTGAGCGATCGTGTGATTTAAGGCTAGGCGGCGCCGAAACCATTGCGGAAGTCTATTTGCACTATAAGAGCTATTGCGTTCCGCAATAGCCCGCGACAGGATGAAGAAATGTTCGATCCTGTCCAGCTCCGCACGTTCCTCGCCGTCGCCGAGCACTTGAGCTTCACCCTCGCTGCAGACCGTCTGGGCCTCGCCCAACCGACCGTGAGCCAGCACGTCGCGAAACTCGAGAAGGCCGCTGGCCGGATCCTCCTGGTGCGGGACACCCACGGCGTGCGCCTCACGGACAACGGCGACGCGATGGCCGGCTTCGCCCGCACCATCCTCGCCGCGCAAGAGGAGGCGGAACGGTACTTCCGCGGCTCGGCCATGCGCGGTCGCCTCCGCTTCGGCACCGCGGACGACCTCGCGATCACCGGCCTTCCCCGCATCCTCCGCGAGTTCCGGCGCGCCTACCCCCAACTCAACCTCGAGCTCACGGTGAGCCAGAGCGACGACCTGCACCGGCGGCTCAAGGCCGGCCAGCTCGACCTCGTGTTCATCAAATGGGTCGCGGGGGCCCAAGAGGGCACGGTGGTACGTCACGACGTCTTCACGTGGGTCGGCGTCGAGCAGACGGTGCTCGAGCCCGGCCAGCCGGTCCCGCTCGTCGTCTACCCGGCGCCGAGCTTGAGCCGGACGCTCGCGATCGACGCCCTCGAGGCGAAGGGCCGGACGTGGAAGGTCACGTGCAGCACGAAGCAGATCGCTGGCATGCTCGCCGCGGTCCGCGCTGGCCTCGGCGTCGGCGTCATGCCCACGACCCTCGTGCCCGAGGACCTCGCGATCATCACGCGGCGCTTCGACCTGCCGCCCGTGGGCGACGTCGACTTCACGTTGATCCGCAACCCGCTCGCGAACTCTGCTGCCGTGGACGCCCTCACGGACGCCATCATGGGCCGCACACTGAGCCGAACGTAGCCACGCGTGTCCGCTCCTGCTCAGTTAGGCACACCCCGCCCGGCAAGTCATCGCTCGCCACGCCATGAACGGCGGCCGGGACGGTCCAAAGTGGGCAAGAAGGGACGCTCGGGTGTGGGGCAGGCGGTGTGGGGTGCGGGGCGGGTGGGTTGGGAGTGATGCTCAGGCCGCGGCGAGATGCTCGTCGAGCACCTTCTGCGCGAGGCCATGGGAGATCGTCATGCCGATTCCGGACGTCACAGACACGGCTGTGACGCCGGGCGCGACGTCCGCAACGAGGTACGGCGCGCGCGGGCTCGAGGCGTAGATTCCCTGCCAGCGCTGCCGGACGGTGAGCCGCTCGACGCCGAGGAGCTCGGCGGCGCTCTCGAGGAGGGTCGAGCTCGTGGCCTCGTCGAGGAACGGCGGCATGGTGCCCAGCGTCACGTGGCTGTCGCCTATCAGGAGCGTGCCGTCGGGGCGCTGGGTGAGCATGAGGTTCGCGTCGATGCCGATGAGCTCGGGGCGGGTCCGCTCGAGCTCGGTCCGCAGCGCGGCGGCGGCAGCCGTGGTCGAGAACGCCGGGTAGCGCAGCATCGACGTGCCGGTCAGGACCGCGGGCGCGATCTCCATCGCCGTGCCGCCCACGGTCGGCGCATCCACGAGCGCCATCTGGAGGCCGCAGCGCTCCACTCCGGCCTCGGCCGCGACGTCCGGGAAGAGATAGTCGACGTCGTGGCCCGCGCACACGATCGTCCGGGCCGCAGCGACGACGCCGCGCGAGGTGCGG
>NZ_JBKZWT010000389.1:0-2955 GCF_047759905.1 Sinomonas sp. G460-2
TGCGCGCGGAGAGCGCGCCGATCGAAGCGACCGCGCAGACGGCCGCGAGGATCAGATCGATACCGAGGACGGCGGACGGCGCCACGGGGCCCGGCCTACGGGCAGATCAGGCCGAGGTAGGGGGCCGGCTCCTCACGGCTCGCGCCGGCCAGGATCCCGCCCGCGATGAAGACGAGGAGCTGAACCCACATGAGGAGGAAGAGCCAGCTTGCGCATGAGGGGGTCCTTGACAACAGAGTGCGGGCGAGAATGCGCCGAAATGCGCCGCAGACTCCCCGGCGAGGGTCCCCTTGTTGCGGCAGTTGGCAGGTCCCAGCGCCTCCCATGCTAAGACTCGCCGGATTCCTTGGCCAGAGGTTTGGCCAATTGGTGGAATAAATCGGGACTTTAGTCCTTGGCGAGATCGCCGGCGTCGAGAATGCGGTACGCGTAGCCCTGTTCCGCGAGGAAGCGCTGGCGCTTCGCGGCGAACTCCTGGTCGAGCGTGTCGCGGGCCACGAGGGCGTAGAAGCGGGCCGAGCGACCGTCCGCCTTGGGCCGGAGGAGCCGCCCGAGGCGCTGGGCCTCCTCCTGCCGTGAGCCGAACGAGCCGGAGACCTGCACCGCGACGGAGGCCTCCGGCAGGTCGATCGAGAAGTTCGCGACCTTCGAGACCACGAGCCTGCTGAGCTCGCCCGCACGGAACGCGTCGAACAGGCGCTGCCGCTCCTTGACGCTCGTCGAGCCCTTGATCACGGGCGCGTCGATCCGCTCGCCGATCTCGTCGAGCTGGTCGATGTACTGGCCGATCACGAGGAGCTGATCTCCCGCGTGCCGGCGCACGATCTGTTCGACGACCTGATTCTTGGTCTCGCTCGACGCGCACAGGCGGTACTTGTCGGCGTCGTCCGCCATGGCGTACGCCATGCGCTCGTCACGCGGGAGGTCCACGCGGACCTCGACGCAGTCGGCGGGCGCGATGTAGCCCTGCGCCTCGATGTCCTTCCACGGCGCGTCGTAGCGCTTGGGCCCGATAAGCGAGAAGACCTCGCCCTCGCGCCCGTCCTCGCGTACGAGCGTGGCCGTGAGCCCCAGACGACGGCGGGCCTGGAGGTCCGCCGTCATGCGGAAGATCGGCGCGGGAAGAAGGTGCACCTCGTCGTACACGATGAGGCCCCAGTCGTTCTTGTCCACGAGCTCGAGGTGGGGATACAGGCCGCCGCGCTTGACCGTGAGCACCTGGTACGTCGCGATCGTGACCGGCCGGACCTCCTTGACCGAGCCCGAGTACTCGCCGATCTCCTCCTCCGTGAGGCTCGTGCGCTTGAGCAGCTCGTCCTTCCACTGCCGCGCGGCCACGGTGTTCGTCACGAGGATGAGCGTCGTGGTCGACGACTGCGCCATCGCGGCCGCGCCCACGAGCGTCTTCCCCGCGCCGCACGGAAGGACGACGACGCCGCTGCCGCCGGCCCAGAAGTTCTCCGCGGCGAGCTTCTGATACGGGCGGAGGCTCCAGCCCTTCTCCTCGAGCGCGATCGGGTGCGGGGTGCCATCCACGTAGCCGGCGAGGTCGTTCGCGGGCCAGCCGATCTTGAGCAATGCCTGTTTGAGCTGGCCGCGCTGGGACGAATGCACCACGACTGTCTCGCCGTCGATGCGGGGCCCGAGGAGTGGCCCGATCTTCCTTGCCCGGAGGACTTCCTCGAGGACGGGGTAGTCGTCGGTGCGCATCACGAGGCCGTGCTGGGGGTCCTTCTCGAGCCGGAGCCGACCGTAGCGCGACATGGTCTCGTCGATGTCGATGAGGAGCGCGTGCGGGACCGGGAAGCGGGAGTAGGTGAGGAGCGTGTCGAGGACTTTCTCGGCGTCGATCCCCGCCGCGCGCGCGTTCCACAGCCCGAGCGGCGTGATGCGGTAGGTGTGGATGTGTTCGGGCGCGCGCTCAAGCTCGGCGAAGGCCGCGATCGCGTGGCGCGCCTCCGTGGCCTGCGCGTGGTCGACCTCGAGCAGGATCGTCTTGTCGCTCTGGACGATGAGCGGGCCGTCGGTCATTGGGGCCTCAGATCAGGCGAGTTCGACATCGATAATGCGGTGCACGCTCAGCACGCGCTCGGTCTCCCGCTCGGGGTCGAAGACGCGGACGCGCCCTGCCGAGATCGAGACCGGCCGCAGCTCCTCGACGGTGGAGTTGCCGAGTGCATCGACGATGTTCAAGCGTACCGCCCGCTTGAGCCGGATGGCCTTCTGAAGCGTCTCGATGCCGAGCATCGGGGCGGCCTCCTCGCCGTTGCCGCCCACGGCGGACTGGTTCCGCAGCACGCCGAGCTGGGCTTCGACGTCGTCCGGGTTGGGAACCATGGCGGGAGGTGCGGGAACGAGCAGGCCCAGCGCGGCCGCGCCGCGGAGCCGCTGGAGCCGCACCGCGGGATCGAGCGAGGTGTCGACGGCGGGCGCGAGGCCCAGATCGCGGAGGACGGCCGCGGCCTCCTGCGGCGAGGCGTTGCTCACGACGACGGTCGGCGCGATCTGCGTGAGCCCCAGCTGGGCGGCGGACGGCTCGCGCAGGAGGCCCGCGATCGCGGCCTCGTCGTCGCTCACGATGAACGAACCCGCCCGGCCCACGCGGATCCTCCCGTAGCGGGACGCAGTGTCCTCGACGAGGTACGCGAGCGGCTGGGGGACCTCGGTCTCGGCATGCTCGGCAAGGAAGTCCGTGATGGACGCCGCGTCCTCGCCGGCGTCGAGCGCGCGGCGGAGGCTCGCTGCGGAGAAGCGGTAGATGGTCGCGGGCCCGCGGCCCTCGGGGTCCGCGAGGAGCGAGAGCCTCCGCGAGAGCCCAGGCTCTAGGTAGCCCGGCGCGACCGCGGTGAGGTCCGCCTGGAGCAGGATCCGGTCGACGCTCGGCGGAAGGATCTCGTCGAGGAGCGTCCGCAGGCCGTCGAAGTCGCCGCGCAGCACGGCGGCCCCTGCGCGCGT